>JAHELA010000100.1 GCA_024644425.1 Nitrosomonadaceae bacterium | reverse complement strand
AAACTTTACTCTACTTTACTGTCTAGCCCATTTTCTGCTATTTCTGCAGCTCTAAGCAGTGCTTTAGCTTTATTTTGAGTCTCAATCCATTCATTGTGCGGAACTGAATCAGCGACGATACCAGCTCCTGCTTGCACGTGAAGTTTTCCATTCTTGATAACACCAGTACGAATAGCAATAGCTAGATCCATGTCGCCATTAAACCCTAGATAACCCACTGCTCCCGCGTAGATCCCACGCTTAGTGGTCTCCAATTCATCAATAATTTCCATAGCCCTCACTTTTGGTGCACCACTCACGGTGCCCGCTGGGAAAGTAGCACGTAATACATCTATCGCATTTAGGCCAAGTTTAAGTTTTCCGTCCACATTTGAAACTATGTGCATGACATGGGAGTAATTTTCAATATTCATGTTTTCAGTTACGTTAACCGAACCAACCTGCGCAACACGCCCAATGTCATTGCGCCCTAAATCCATCAACATAAGGTGCTCTGCTCGCTCTTTCGGGTCATCCAGTAATTCTAGAGCTAATATTTCATCTTCTTTTGTTGTCTTTCCACGTGGCCTGGTACCTGCTATAGGTCGAACTGTCACAATATCTCCCTCCAAACGCACCAAAATTTCGGGTGAGGCACCAACTACGTGGAAACCATCAAAATGGTAATAAAACATATATGGAGAAGGATTAAGATTACGTAAAGCTCTATATAATGCTAATGGAGGCGCACCAAAATCCTTACTTGCACATTGCGATAACACTACTTGCATGATATCGCCGTCAAAAATATATTGCTTAGCGCGCTCTACTGCCTTGATAAAATCTGATTCATTTAATTCTGACACAACTTTGCCAGGTTTAACTGGTATTTCATTTGGTATTTCTATCGGTTTACGTAAGTTTTTAAGTAACACTTTTAAACGTTTCTTTGCAGAAATATAAGCGTTGGATTCTTCAGGATTTACATAAATAATAAGGAAAAGTTTTCCAGAAAGATTATCTACAACTACCAGTTCTTCTGACAACAACAATAGTATGTCTGGCACATTTAGTATGTCTGAACTGGCACTACTGGCAAGTTTATGCTCAATATATCGTACCGTATCATATCCAAAATAACCCACTAGTCCACCACAGAAACGCGGTAACCCAGAATATGGAGCAACTCTGAAACCTAATAAATAAGATTGAATAAACGATAGAGGATCTTCTACATCAAAATTTTTTGATCTCATGGCATCGATGATAGAAACCCTATTTCCGCGTACTTCAATGTGAGTCTTTGCAGGTAATCCTATGAAAGAATAACGGCCAAAACGCTCTCCACCCTGTACTGATTCTAATAAATAAGAATGACGCTGGTTGGCTAATTTGAGATAAATCGAAAGAGGAGTATCAAGATCTGAGAAAGTTTCCAACACTACTGGAATTCGGTTATAACCTTGTGCAGTAAGCTTGATGAATTCGGTTTCGGTCATGATAAAACTTCAATAAAACAAAAGGAAGAAAGCATGGATATAGGAAACTATAAATCCAAAACTATGCCAAGAATAAAATACTAATAAGAATACTTGGTTTTAGTAATGTATTCTTTAGCCTCATGGGTTTTTTAAAGTTAGGTCGGTTTCTTGATCAAATCCATTGCATCAAAAATGGATGGAATAATTGCGTCGCAATCTAACTCAAGTACATTCCTTCCTTCATTGTAGCCATATGGTACGCAAAAAACATAGCAGCCTGCTGCACGAGCAGCTTCACTATCGTTAAGAGAATCACCAATCAGCAACATCTCGCGTGGCAATATCTTAAAAAAACTACATGCATGATGCAATGGCATAGGATCTGGTTTCTTTCTAGGTAAACTATCACCAGAGAGAACAACATCGAAATAATCCAGCAAATTGGTTGCTCGCAACAGAGGTAATGTAAAAGCCTCAGACTTGTTAGTAATGCAGGCTAATTGAAAGCCAGCATTCTTCATGGCTTCAAGTCCATCTACTGCTTTTGGATAGGGGTTTGTAGTAATGCACAAGTTTTTCTCGTACTCGCGCTCATAAATTGTCATTGCTCGTGAAAATAATCCAGCGTCTAATTCATCGCTGTAACTCTTAGCAAGCGATTTCTTGACCAGATTCTGGATACCATTGCCAATGTAGGATTGAATTGTCGAAAGTGGAAGTTCTGCTTTACCTAGTTCTTTCAACATCATATTAGCTGCGATAGCAAGATCACCTGCCGTATCTAGTAATGTGCCATCCAAATCTATCATAACTGCCTTGACGGTCAATGGAAATTCCGTTTGAGTTTGAGAAGATTCAGAACAGGAGTATAGGCTCTTATTCATGTTTCACTACCTCCCTCCTAGAAAAGTACAAGAAAATTATCTCTAAGTTCTTACAAAAAAAACAATATCTAAACTTTAGCTAATTCTTTTCTTAATGCAGTTATTACTGTGTCATAGTGGTGTGGATCCCTATCTTCGCCCGCACTGTAAATTGCAGAACCAGCAACAAAGGTATCGGCTCCTGCACGAGCAATCTCAGCAATATTATCCACTTTCACACCGCCATCAACTTCTAGAAGAATCTTTTTGCCGCTTGAATCGATACGCTTACGTACTACTTTTAATTTATTCAGTGCTTCAAGAATAAATTTCTGTCCACCAAACCCAGGATTCACAGACATAATTAGCACAAGATCGAGTTTATCCAGCACATGATCGAGGTAGTGTAAAGGTGTCGCAGGATTAAATACTAGTCCCGCTTTGCACCCTTGCTCCTTTATTAGTCCAATGGTACGGTCGATGTGCCTTGATGCCTCCGGGTGAAAGGAAATAATGTTGGCGCCCGCCTTTGCAAAGTCAGGAACAATACGATCTACCGGCTCTACCATCAAGTGAACATCAATAATCGAATTAGTGAGTGGACGAATTGCCTCACATACCAGAGGACCAATTGTAAGATTAGGAACATAGTGATTGTCCATTACATCGAAATGAATGATATCAGCACCTGAATCAATAACATTGGTAATTTCCTCACCTAGTTTGGCAAAGTTAGCAGAAAGAATGCTCGGAGCAATAAAATAATTGGCCATTTATCTATTCCTTAAAATCAGGAAGGCCATTTTAACCGTAAAGGATACCTAGCGCCATCATCTTCATGCCATATGCTAATATTCGCCCATCTTTCTTATATAACAACATTTTTTGTGGGCTTTAGACTTGCCGTAATACAGAAAATAGTGTGGAATACTAATATGGTTGAAAATAAAAAATATGAGATTAATGTAATGGTTCGCACTGCTTATCTTCCTGAACAATCGGATGAGGCCACAGACCGTTATGTATTTGCCTATACTATCACCATTGCTAATACTGGTTTAGTAGCGGCTCAGCTGATCAGCCGTCACTGGATTATTGCAGACGGGAAAAATGATATTCAGGAAGTACGTGGACTAGGAGTAGTTGGCGAGCAACCCTTATTAAAACCGGGTGATAGTTTCGAATACACTAGTGGTACAGCTATTTCATCTCCTGTTGGATCAATGAAAGGTAGCTACCAGATGGTAGCTGAAGATGGCCTTCATTTTGATGCATCTATCCCAGAATTCACTCTAAGTGTACCTAGAATATTACATTAATATCTATCCAACTTCTTCATTCTGAAATAAACAATGATCTTAGCGAACAACATATAAACATGTAGAAAAAACTTTATGTTTCTTCTAATTTTTAAGTAATCAACCATTAAACAATCTCACTTCTACCATAATTGATGGCGATGAAAGTGGCTTAAATTACTCATTAGCATATGGATTGCGACTAACTTTGAATTCAACTCGCAATGGTGTCCCTTCAAGTTTAAATGTTTTACGAAATGTATTCTCTAAGTAACGCTGATATGCTTTAGGTACATGATTTAGAGTGCTACCATGTACAATTATTAATGGTGGATTGGAGCCACCTTGATGTGCGTATCGTAATTTAGGGCGGAACTTGCCAGCACGCGGAGGGGGTTGTTTTTCTACCGCTGATAAAAGTGTACGTGTTAGCTTTGGCGTAGACAGTTTCGCCATTGCAGCAGCATATGCAGTATCTATTGATGGGAATAATTTCGTCATCCCACTACCCCGAAGTGCTGATATAAAGTGTGGTTTTGTAAAGTTTAGGAGAAATGCAAGCTTCCTAGAAATTTCGCGCTTAATAGTTTCACGCTGATAATTATCCAATCCATCCCATTTATTTACAGCCAGTACTAATGCGCGCCCCATCTCTATTATAAATCCAGCTATATGTGCGTCCTGTTCAGAAATTTCATTTCTACCATCCAACACAAGAACTGTCACATTGGCTCTTTCTACTGCCTGCAATGTTTTGATTACTGAAAATTTTTCTATAGTTTCCGATACTCTACCTCGACGTCGTAAACCGGCTGTATCGATCAATGTGTAATGACGATTATTACGCTCAAACTCAATATTGATACTATCTCGAGTAGTCCCAGGCTGATCAAATGTAATCACACGATCCTCGCCCAGCAGCTTATTTACCAATGTAGATTTGCCAACATTGGGTCGACCCACGATGGCAATCTTTGGGTACTTATTCTCTTCCTTATCCCTTTGTTGCTCTGGAAAATCTACCAGTGCCAATTCTGCTAATTCATTTACATTTTCTCCATGCGCTGCAGAAATAGCGCAGGGCTGACCCAAACCCAGTTCGTGAAACTCTGCGGTAATGAGAGATGCCTCCATTCCTTCAGTTTTGTTTACTACTAGAATAATTTTCCGCCCTGTTTTCCGGAGTTGATTTGAAATAATTTTATCTTGTAATACAAGACCTTGTCTTGCATCGACTATAAACAATACCACATCAGCTTCATCTATCGCATGCATAGTCTGTAGCGCCATTTCATGCAAAATTCCTTCCTTCACAACTGGCTCGAACCCCCCGGTATCTACTACTAAAAAAGATTTGTTTCCTAGTTTACCTTGACCATAATGACGATCACGCGTCAGCCCTGGAATATTTGCAACAATTGCATCTCGACTGCAGGTCAGTCGATTAAAAAGTGTTGACTTTCCAACATTGGGCCGTCCAATTAATACGAGAATTGGTTTCATGGTTTTAATTATTTCCACAGAGAACACTAATTTCTCTTCTTCTGTCATGATGAAGAGAAAATGTTTCTTACTACAGTGGATGAATTTTACCGAACTGTGTGTCTATTGAATGCTAAATGCGTAAAGTCCGCCATTCATAGTTTGTACCACTAAACCATTTGGCACATGCTCCGGCCGAGTGAGAATGGCACCACCATCAGTCTCAGACTGAGAGATAATTTCACCGTCATCATTCTTAAGAACTGTAACAAACCCTTGGGAATCACCTACCACTACCTGGGTCCCATAAACAAAAGGTGCGGACAATTTATTGATAAAGACTTTTTCTCCGCCACCAATTGTCCTAGTAAGGAAATTTCCTAAAGCGCCACCACCCTCCATTCTTACGTCTGGCTTATCTGGCGATGATTTCTCCCAGCTATCTTCATCCTTACCTATCTCACCAAGCTCTTCCAAGGCACCCTCCAAAAGATTATATCCGCCTTTGTCCTCAGGTGCATCATACTGGTGACTCCTTCCTTCT
>JAHELA010000099.1 GCA_024644425.1 Nitrosomonadaceae bacterium | reverse complement strand
CCCGGGTCCAGTAAAACAACATCAGCCTGTGAGTGATCCAACAGGAATTTTTCGAGGCCCTCCACTGCAGAATCAATAAATATGATCTCATTACTAGTTTGCCCAGCTATAGCCAGCGTACCATCGATAAGTTGTCTTTCTTGTTGGGCGCCTTCTGCAGGTGGTAGCGTACTTTCGGAAGGGGTATTGGTTGTTGCTGGGGCTACTGCAGAAGCATCTTTGGAAGCAGTGTCAGCATTCTTGGTCTCAACGACAGCATCAGCGGCGGCAACAGGCATTGCGCCATCAAATACAATACGCGGCTCGAGTACCAGACGCTGATTGCCCCCTCTTTTAGGCATTTTTCTTGCCGCGCGTGTGGACGATGTTCTGCCCCCGCCATCCTTGGCTATTTCCGAAGCAGCCACATGTGTGCCCAAAGTCGCGTTCCACAGTGATTTGAAAAATTTGTTCATACTGTGTGTCCATGTTAATTCGCTTTGATTTGTCGACTTATCAAAGCTCTCAATATTTGGTTTCTTTATTCATATTTCTTATTCATTAAATTAGTGAGTAAAAATCTAAATAGATCGCTCCTATATTTATCCCTTCACATATATAAAAAACCGATTCGTTTCTTAACTTGCCCATACTCTTATCTCGCTTTTTTACGTAACTCCAAAATACCTTTCCTTGTATTTATATCAAGGCAATAGTTCCCCTCATTTATGTCTAAAAAATCACAAAAAAAATATGATAAAAATGATTTAAAATAAAAAAAGCCAATACAATCAAGTATCGGCTTCAATTTTGACTCCTTTAACCAGTTTTCTAGCTTTTTTTCCTATGCCCTATACACGTATCTGCCTCATTTTCCCTAATGTCAGCCCCATTCAGGATTGACGACTCTCACCCAATGACTTCAGTAGCTTCTTATGGATGCCACCAAAGCCGCCGTTACTCATGATCAACACGTGGTCACCTGGGCGAGCCGCCAAAGTAATTTCTGAAACTAATTGATCTAAATTGTCACTACTCACGACGCTTGTGCCTAGAGGTTGTAACGCCCCTTGTACGCCCCATTCTTGGTTGGCCGTGTAGCAAAACACTAGATTGGCAAGCTTTAAACTTCCTGCCAGGCTATCTTTCCACGTGCCCATTTTCATGGTATTGGAACGCGGCTCGAGCACAGCAATAATACGTGCATCATTTACCTTGTTACGTAACCCTTCCAAAGTTGTCTGAATCGCTGTAGGATGATGCGCAAAATCATCGTACAGTGTAATCCCATTAACCACGCCACATAGTTCCATGCGACGCTTAACGTTTTTAAATTGCGCTAACGCTTCAACCCCTGTTTTGATTGTTACACCAGCATGATGAGCAGCAGCTAATGCAGCCAGCGCATTCATACGGTTGTGCTCACCTATCAACTCCCATTTCAGGATTCCTTGCGCTTTCCCTTTAAATGAAATTTCAACTTTGTCATTGGTTAATACCTCAGCTTGCCAGCCGTCCTCAACACCTATTTTTTCTACTGGCGTCCAACAACCTTTGGCAAGAACCTGTTGTAAACTCTCCTCACGGCCATTAGTAACAATTAAACCATTTCCAGGAATTAGTCGCACAAAGTGGTGAAATTGCTGCATGATAGCAGCAAGATCACAGAAGATGTCGGCATGATCGAACTCTAGATTATTGAGAATTGCAGTTTTTGGCCGTACATGGACAAACTTGGAGCGCTTGTCAAAAAAAGCGGTATCGTACTCGTCTGCTTCAATGACAAAAAATGGAGAATCACTCTCCAGTCTGGCTGACACACTAAAATTTTCTGGTATGCCACCAATAAGAAACCCAGGTTTCATCCCCGCATATTCAAGTATCCACGCTAACATTGAGCTTGTAGTGGTTTTACCGTGGGTGCCCGCAACTGCCAATACCCATTTATCTTGTAGCACATTTTCTGAAAGCCATTGAGGGCCGGATATATAATGTAGATTACGACTAAGAATTTCCTCCATCAATGGATTGCCTCGTGAAACAACATTGCCAATTACATATACATCAGGACTCAGATTGGTCTGTTCTGGATTAAATCCTTCAATCAACTCTATACCCTGAGATTCAAGCTGCGTGCTCATAGGCGGATAAACACTTGTGTCGCATCCAGTCACCTTATGCCCAGCTTTGCGCGCAATAACTGCAATACCACCCATAAAGGTACCGCAAATGCCGAGAATATGGATATGCATTACCTAACCCCTTAGTTAAAAGTTAGCTGTTCACTACCACTGATACCAAAAACGAATAAGACTTATAGCGTTATACGCCTATCAGAGCCAAGCCAAATGAATGTAACCTTCCAGCTTCAGATTAAGACTATTAGCAATCTTGTACTCTTATTCATGAATCCAATACAATGTAAAAATTAATCTGCTTATCTTTTTGAGTTAAACAGCAACATGCTTTACCTCCTATATCATAAAAGCATGCATGTGGCTTGTCTTCCGTTTTTTGTTACACTTACACATTTATCAAATGAATCATGGTCGAGCAAGCTGAATAACTCTATCGGCTTTGCTTGTCCCTTTTTGTAGGTCGACCGCGAAAAATTACATGCCGTGGCACTTCAACACTGGTAGTCCGATACTTAAAAACCTGAAAATAGTGATTCTCTCGTGGCCATCTGTTTTTCTCAGGTCAAATGTCTTAAAAATGAGACTGCAACTTCATCGCCTAATTTGTTGGTTTATTTTGTCATCTTGTATCTCGCTCAGCGTATTTGCCGACGAACGTTCTTCGATGCAAAAAATTGAGCGTGAATTGACTGTATCCAATACCGATACGAGAAACAACAAAAATAAACCTGTATTAGCTGCACCCATGAGCATACAAAGCCAAAATGAACAGGAATCTGAAGCAATAGAAGAAGCAGAATTACGCAGTAGTAAGCAAATGGCATTTGCTAGCGCTCCTCCATCACCTACTCCAAGTAGTAAACAAGATTTGGCTTTGAGTGGCTCAGAAATAGATGTAAACGAGAACAAATCAATACTCATCGAGTCCAATCGTATACTGAGCCCTTACGAAGAGGAAATCGAGTCGATAGCTGAGGCAGGGCTGCGTAACGGTGAACAAGTGGCATTGGCAAAACCACTTTCACCTAAATTGAAAATCGGTCGTGAGCAAGTGACTCCAATAGCAAAAACAGAAGATAGCATAAGACCTGTATTCATTGAGGCTGATTTTATACAGGGTCATAATGAACTAGAAGTTGAAGGTATAGGCGATGCAAAACTACAAAGTGGCGATCAAGTTATCACAGCAAATCGTATGAAATACCATCAGGATACAGATGACATAGAAATTGAGGGAGATGTTCGTGTTGAAGAACGAGGTGATGTACTGGAAGGTTCGCAACTTAAAATGAATCTGGAAAGTAAAATTGGGAAAATGGATCAGCCAAGTTATAGTCTGAGGGATGGAAGTAGCCGCGGGGGTGCTAAAACAGTACTACTAGAAGGTGAAGGAAGATATCGGTTTCAGCAAGCTTATTATACTACCTGTCCAGAAGGATATGATGATTGGGTAATTCAGACGGAAGAATTGGAGATTAATGACAATGAAAAGGTTGGTACTGGTCGCCATGCTAAACTAAAATTTATGGGTATACCAATAGGTTATACACCGTGGTTGAATTTCTCATACAGCGGAGAACGTAAAACCGGGTTTCTCGCCCCCATTTATAGCTCTAATTCCAAAACTGGTTTCGATGTTTCCATTCCATTTTATTTGAACATTGCACCCAACATTGATGCGACAGTCATGGCGCGAGGCATGACTAAGCGCGGGATAATGGCAAACACCGAAGTTCGCTATTTAACAAGGGATTTTATGGGTAAAGCGGTATTTGATATTTTGCCAGATGATATCGAAGCTGGACCAACTGAAAAAAATACTCGATATCGAGTATCGTTCGAACATGATCAGCAACTAAAGTTTCTAAGCAGCGGTTTGAATGCCTTCCTTAGTTACAACAAAGTCTCCGACGATGATTATTTCCGTGACCTCGGCAAGGGACTTGGAGCAACTTCCAGAACCAACCTTTTGCAGCAGGGACTGGTTTCATATAATCGCTCCTTGGGCCAAGATGGCACCCTATCTATTAGTGCAAATGTAGAACGATATCAAACTATCCAACAACCCCTTAACCCAATCGATCCACCCTACAGACGCCTGCCAGAATTTGTTCTGGATGCGACTCAACTTAATGTCTTGGGAACAGATCTCAGTTTTAGCGGAAGCTGGACAGATTTTAGCCATCCGTTAAAAGTGGACGGCAAGCGTTACACACTCAATCCCTCAGTTAGCATCCCCCTTAGCAATACATTTGGCTATATCAAACCTAAGATCAGTGTACATCACACTGGCTATGACCTCGGTTTTGATCCCTTGAATCCATCAGTAGATAGGAATCCACACCGTACCTTGCCATTAGTAAGTCTAGATAGTGGCACTACATTTGATCGAGAAATTACGCTAGGTGGAGAACAATTCACTCAAACCGTTGAGCCACGATTTTTTTACACTTACGTCCCATTTAAAAAACAAAACCAGCTACCTACCTTTGATTCCTCTGATATGGATTTTAGTTTTGCCCGTCTGTTTACCGAAAATCGTTTTAGTGGAAGTGACCGCATCAATGACGCAAACAGAATTACGATGGCGCTTACCTCACGTTTGATAGAATCAGATACAGGCAAAGAACGATTCCGTATTGCAGTTGGACAGCAAATAAATTTACAAAAACGCCGAGTAGAAGCTTTTTCACCAAAAGAACTTCTGAGGGATCCAGATCTCCTCTTGGCATTCTCAGGGTATATCACGCCAGATATCATTGCCGATACAACCTTTCAGTTTAATGAAAAAAAATTGCAGACTGAGGTAGTACGTTCGAGCATAGGTTATCGACCGGAGCCTGGAAAGGCACTAAATCTTGGCTATCGTTTTACGCGTGGCCAGTTGGAACAAGGCACTGTCTCGTCAACTTGGCCACTGCCACTATTAAAAGGATGGCATGGTGTAGGACGCCTTAACTACTCTTTCAGAAGTAAAGAAATAATAGAGGGGCTTGCGGGGCTTGAGTATAATGCATGCTGCTGGACAGCGCGCTTCGTGATGCAGCATCTTGTTACCTCGGCTACGACAAGTAACACACAGTTTTACGTGCAACTAGAGTTGAATGGCCTGCTGCAGATCGGCTCAAATCCGTTAAAACTTTTAGGAAGTATTCCTGGGTACACTAAGTTTGGTGCGCCAGAAGAAGAATTACGATAAACCAAAATATCAAACTGTAATGCAAACTATGTTAAGTTTTCAATTTATTTAGCTTTTTAAACTCTGATTTAAATGCATACAAAATATTTATTCTGCTCACTATTTTTCTTGGTTGTGTTAACAACCAATAATGTAGCTGCTCAGACTAACGTCACTGATTATATTGAACCTATAGATCATATAATTGCGGTTGTAAATGGGGAATGTATAACACGAGGAGAGCTCGATGAAGTACTTAGGCTCAGTATAAAACAATTACAAAAACAAGGAATACAACCGCCTGAAAATGAAGTGCTGGAAAAACAACTGTTAGAGCGTGAGATCCTCACTCGCGTACAAATACAACTCGCAAATGAAATTGGTTTAAC
>JAHELA010000098.1 GCA_024644425.1 Nitrosomonadaceae bacterium | reverse complement strand
ACATCGATCTGGCCGGGAGTATGTGATCGTCTACAATGGCAAAATTCAACACGTTGAGGTTCGCAATAAGGACTGAGGTGCTAGGCTCAAGTACATCCAGCGCGGATCCCTCCAGCGATACTCAATATACAACATCCTGAGTGTCCGCTTTTAGCACAAAGCAGACATTTATTACAACACTGGTATTTCCCAAATTAGAAGTAGAAGAAAGCTTTGTCATGTTTCATGTATACAGCATCCCCGTTCTTGTACAAACTCGAAAAATTTTTCTGCTGTTAATGGACGACTGAAATAGTATCCCTGAATAATATCGCACTCCCATTCTCGTAAGAGCTCAAGTTGGCCAACTGTTTCTACTCCTTCTGCAACCACAATTTTTCCTAATATATGGGAAAGCGTAATAATTGCCCTAGCAATTAGGCGTGATTCTTTATCATTTTCTATATCGTCAACGAATGACTTGTCAATTTTTAGTATATCTGCCGGTAATTGTTTTAGATAAGACATTGAGGAATAACCAGTACCGAAATCATCGATCGCAACCAAAATACCTAAATGTCGTAACTGATCTAGCTTGGTTATAATATCCGTGTTTTTATCCATAAAAAGGCTTTCGGTAACTTCAATCTCAAGCATGCTACCTGGAACCTCTGTCTTATTGAGTATTTTTTTGACGAGCGGAACAAATTCACTACTACGAAATTGGTAGCCAGAAACATTGACAGCTAGTTTTGGAGGCGAGAGACCTACCTTTTTCCAATCCGAATATTGTCTACAAGCATCATATAGTACCTTTTCTCCTATTTCTTCAATTAAGCCAATCTCCTCAGCTACAGGCACAAACTCAGTTGGAGAAACAAAACCTTTGGTTGGGTGGTTCCAGCGTATAAGCACTTCGGCTCCACAGATTCTTCCCGTGCGTATATCTTGTTTCGGTTGATACTTTAAAACAAATTGATCGTGTGATAATGCCTGACGCAGCTCTCGCTCTAATGTAGTACGTGCAATCGCATCACTATTCATTTGTTCCTCAAAGTAGATGAAGCGGTTGCGTCCTTCATCCTTTGCTCGATACATAGCTGTATCAGCATTTTTCAGTAAATCTTCAGAATCATTTCCATCAGTTGGATATATGGCAATGCCAATACTGGCACTAATGTGATTGTGTTGTCCTTCAATAAAAAAAGGCTCCGAAAATGCCTGAATAAGATTTTCTGCAACTGGCGTTATACCGCTGACACCTCCAATTCCCGTTAAAATAACAGCAAATTCATCGCCTCCAAGACGACTAACTAAATCACTTTTGCTGACACATCGACGTAGGCGCTTTCCCGCTTCTACCAGTAATTTATCGCCAACCGAATGTCCAAAGCTGTCATTAATAGTTTTAAAACGGTCCAGATCAATAAAGAATAATACCAAACTATATTCTTGGCGCTGAGCAAAAGAAATTTCCTGTAACAATCTTTGTTTGAAAAGAAATCTATTCGGCAGGCCAGTCAGATCGTCATGGCGCGCTTGATAGATTAATTGTTCATCTCGTTCAGCAGCTGATAGAGCAACACCTACACGATCACCTAACTCTCGTAAATGTGGCAGCATATCTTTCGCCAATTTTTTATTTGATAATTGCATCCATATAACAGCATACAAATCACCATTATAGAAAATAGGTAGCACGCAAATATCTGAGTCTTCTTGACGAGCAGATTTATTTATTTCATCTGGGAAATATGATCGTAATTTATCCGTACTTGCAAACCAGAGTCCTTCAGGATTCTCAACGAGTTCCCGAATATCTTGGCTTGCCAGAGATATACGAGTCATCCTTAAGGCAATCACTTCATTGTTATCAAACGTATATGCTTTAGCTTTGCCAATTTCATTTGTTTCTAAGATGGTAATTCCAGCTGGCTCAGCAGAATTTATTTGCTGAATTTGTTTAATTACAATATTAATAACAGGATCAATATCACGCCTTGTCAGAATAGCCTGATCAATGCTAGAAAGGACCTTAAATGCCCCATGTTGCCTGCCAAGTTGCCCAGCCATTTCATTAAAGGATCCAGCCAATTCACCAAACTCATCTTCGCTTGATACTTCTACTCTATGTTCAAAATCTTGATTGGCAAGTTTTCGTGTACCCCTAATTAGCTTCTCCAATGGGCCCATAGTGCGACGAATCTGAGTGATACTTAATAATGCAACCAGTAGCAAAGTAAGCACAATTACGCCAATAAGTATTCTACTAAAATTTGTAACGGGAATTAATGTCATATAGGCTGGCTGGATTGCAATCATGTTCCAATAGTTAGCATGAAAAACGGGTTTCAGAAAGAGCTGTCGTAAGCTTAGGATATTTTCTTTATCTATAAAAGAGGGTCGGTATTCTGATGATAGAATAGAACTACCATGTATAAATTTAGTTAGATCAGTTTGTAAATATGGTTTTGTGCAAAACAATACGACATTCTCTTCGTTGAGGGCACAAAAATCGGTCATGTAAGGAAAGTTCTCCTTATGTCCCCAAAGTTGAGAAGGATTTAGCTCTGCCATCAAGGCATAATTATCTGACTGGTTTATATCAATCATTTTGAGTAACAATACACTGGGCCTAGAAGCCTGATTTTTTTTAATAAGCAATATAGATTTTCCTTTTGCAAGATGAGTAAGCTCGCTCCTGCTTATCTTTGGCCACATAAGCTTTTTTCCAAATATTGGAACTGGTAGGATGCCGGGTCCAACAATTGTCAAATTTGAGAATATCTGTTGGAGGTATTGAAAGCTCGTGGATGTAGGTAATACGCCACTACGCTTATTGGAAGCAATCTGTTTAAGTGTATTATTAGCTAACAACATCCGTTCATATACGGTTAGTGCATAAGTCCGGACAACATGAGACAATCTTTCGTGGGATTGTTCTAAGAGCACATCACGTACTTGACTATAAGAGAGTACAGCCAAAACTAAGGCTGGCAAGAAAGCAGCAACGACAAACAGAAAGAATATGCGTTTCGCAACCGTGCCACGCATAAATTTTTCTTCAGTCTTCGATTTTATGTTTTTAACGCCCGCGTAAACCTGGCTAGTAATCTTCGGCAACTCCAATAAAACCGCCATTATTCCCTCGCACAATGTCGTCCCGGCTACTTGCTGCCGTTAGTGGCTTTACGCTTAACCCATCAGGACCCTTGCTATAAAGATCATAATCACTATTGATCGGTACCAATGCTTGATCCTTGCGCATCTGTCCTATTGGTACTCCATCAAGGTTAAGATATTCATAAGGAGTACCCCAAGGATCAAGTAGCAAGTTCATGTTCACATCTGCAAGTGAATTCGGGTAAACATCGTTAGCTTGATTAAAGCTATCAATCGCCACTTGGATATTCATAATATCTGTAACGGCTATTGCATTGTTAATCTTGAGCTTATATGCAGTATAAATAGGGATAGAGATGCCTATTGCCACACCCAAAATGGTGACAACTATAATTCCCTCAATTAATGTAAAGCCTTTTAAGAATTTAGAGGTAAGCTTGACATTCATGTTATAAGCTTTTAAATTGAGATTTAAGTTAATACTTTCAGCATTTATATGTCAAATGTCTTGCATTAAAGCATATACTTCAAATCCTAATTTACAAGAGAAGATATATGAAAAATTGTGTTAATTATTGCATTAAATTCTTAGGCATCTACATTTTATGCTAATAACGAACATTCAGATATACATAAAAAACCCGGCACTTGACCGGGGTTTGACTTGTTAGACATGCACCACTTAATTCAAACTAGTATCCTTCCAGTACTTAGTACCTCTAACTGAGGCCCTAAGCGCAAGGCCACTCTCAGTCAACTGATAAATTGTTATACCATCAAGCACGACCTCGCCTCCAACAGCTACCCCTTTATCGCCAGCTTTAGCTGCGGCATCGGCATTTGCTCCAAATTCCCAGCCTTCATTGATAAATTTATTCATAGTTGCTTTGTCATGAAAGACAAAAACAGCACGAAAGTCCGTAACACCCCATCCTAGCCCAACACCAAGCTGTCCCATATTCATAAAAACAGGCTTACCCCCCTTGGGGGTTACAGCTCCATAACCAGCACCGCCACTAATCATAAATAAGGCAATATCGAAGTTACTGAAAACGGCATATCCGGGCGCTGCTGCAATCTTAGCTTTTGCCCCGGGACGTTCATTATAGAGGTCTTTGAGTGCGGTGTTTCTCATATCAATAACAGCTTGCCGCTTTGATGCAGGGGTGTTTCCCGCTGTAGTGGCACAACCAGTAAAAATTAATATAACTAATAAGCCACACAAGCCAATTTTTATGTGTTCCATGCTTCAATCCTCCATAAATCTTGTTCACGCCAAATTTAAAGTGCTACATATTGTTTAAATCATAGACTGCATCAATAACCATATTTGTTCCCACTGCAATTAAAAGAATATCCTGAGCAACACGAACAAATCGATGTCCAATTGGCGGCCTTCCCAACCGTCTAGCCATGTTAGGAGATAAATCGTAATAAACTACACTTCTTGGCAACGGATAACCTCTTCTCCATTTCTTAGCTTGTCCCGGAGGGATGCATCCTTTTTTAGCTAAGCCAGGAGGGCAGTGACCTTTATAGTTCCTTACATGATGATTTCCATAGACGTGTCCCCATGGTGGTCCCCATGGCGGTGTAGTGGCACAAGCGCTTAATAAAAACACAAAAGAAAAAAGTAAATAAAGTTTCATCTTTTCTCAAAATTTATGTGGTATTGACTACTAAAATGAAGTTATCTAACTATTAATGACTGTATAACGGATAACTGAGGAGATTCTTAAGATTAAGGCCTATCTATGAACGTCTGCTCTGGTCTAAAAGCGGACATTGGTAGAGCAAGAAATTTGTGGTAAAATTATTTGTGGTATACTAACTCATTGATATTATTAGTTAAAAGCGCAAATAAATAAGAGTGATGCTATTCATCACGGTTTAATTTTTCCTATACTACTATTTGGTTGTGCAACATCAACTGGCGTTATACCATCCGGTCCAGACACCTATACTATAAAGACAGATAGTAGAATAGGAAGAGAGAGCAATTACAGTAAAAGCGATACAAGACTCAAAGGCTTATTGTGCTTCTTCAGGAAAAAAATGAGGACAGTAAGATCACCAAGTCTATCCTCGGAAAAGAATTTTTTTGGCAACGAAAATACAATTTATAATCTTACTTTTTGATGCCTTGCCACTGGTGAAAAAGATTAAAAGAGACAGAATCTAGATCAAGGGCTGGCTCTGACCTAGATTTACAATGTTATCTCTAGTTCTTGTTCTGGATTTTGCTCTGGCTCCGGCTCTGGTTCTTGCTCTGGCTCCGGCTCCGGTTCTTGTTCTGGCTCTTCAGTAGGGTTGAGATCTTCAAGCTCTTCATTATTTAAGAATTCTTCATCGTTACCAGGGTTGTTACTGTTACCACCACATGATTGCATCATAAATAAAACTAATATAATTGGAATTAATATTTTCATTTGATTTCTTCCCTATTCGAGCTATGTAATTACGAGTATCTTAATTTAAGGGTTATGGATTTAAGCTAAATTCCAAATAATATCAAGCTAATTAAGAGCATAGAAATAATGTATTCGTTTTCCGCAATACAAAAATCTTTGAAAGTAATTTACGGAGACCTATAAAGACAAATATTTTATTTGAAGCGAGATATGGCTGAATCT
>JAHELA010000008.1 GCA_024644425.1 Nitrosomonadaceae bacterium | reverse complement strand
GGATTATTAGATTTTAGAATTGCAACGAAACTCAGTGGCGCACGGTTTAGTTTGATGATAGGGGGGCTTGCTCGACTACATCGTGCGTTAGCACAATTCATGCTAGACACGCATACTTTGGAACATGGTTACACCGAAACCTATGTACCATATCTAGTCAATGCAGAGAGTTTACATGGAACTGGACAATTACCCAAATTTGAAAAAGATTTATTTAAAATTCACCAAAAAAAATACGAAGGTGAAGAAGGTAATACTGACAAAGGATCTCTAGAAGAGAATTGGTACCTAATTCCTACCTCAGAAGTGCCACTGACTAACTGCGCGCGCAATGAAATTGTTTCACTTAAATCTCTGCCAATCAAACTTACTAGTCTTACGCCATGCTTCCGCTCTGAAGCAGGAAGCTATGGCAAGGATACGCGTGGCCTGATCCGCCAGCATCAATTCGACAAGGTAGAGCTTGTTCAACTTGTTCACCCTAAGGAATCCTATGAAGCACTGGAACAACTTGTTGGCCACGCTGAAAAAATTCTACAAAAACTGAAACTACCTTACCGAGTAGTATTGTTATCTGCTGAAGACATGGGATTTTCTGCAACAAAGACGTACGATATCGAGGTCTGGTTGCCCACACAAAATACTTATAGAGAAGTCTCATCGTGTAGCAATTGTGAAGCGTTCCAGGCGCGACGTATGAAAGCACGCTTTCGTAATGAAGGTGGTAAAACTGAACTGTTACATACTCTGAATGGATCAGGTCTAGCAGTGGGACGATGTTTAATAGCAATCTTAGAAAACTACCAAAATTCTGATGGTAGTGTTTCAATTCCAGAAATTTTGCGTCCTTATATGGGAGGCATAGATCGGCTAACGAAAGAAGAAATATAAAGTTATACCGACTAATCTAAAATATTTAATTTTTAAGTTCTATAAGAACTGTCCTACACATTTTCTAAAATTTATAATATTAATAACTTAGACACTCTTAGTCGGCTTGTTTCCTTAAGAAGGCTGGTATGTCTAATGCCTCTACACCAGATTGTTTCATTGCCTCCACCGTTGCATCACGTCTATTTGTTCGACTAACAGCAGGAATCTCGAGTTCCCTCCAGTTCACCGTATCCTCTGAACTAGCATCATCAGTTCCAGTACGGGTATGAATAACACTTAGTGGCCGAGGTTGTTGATCGCTATTTAATAAACCACCTAGTCCAGTTGCTACTACCGTAACACGTAAATCATTTTGCATGTTTTCTTCGATAACGGTACCAATAATTACGGTCGCATCTTCGGCGATAAAATCTTTAATTGTACTCATAACCTCGTGGACTTCACGCATCTTTAACCCAGAACTTGCAGTAATGTTTACCAATACACCACGCGCACCTGAGAGATTTACATCCTCAAGTAGTGGACTTGCAACAGCTTGCTCTGCTGATAGCCTTGCTCGATCAACTCCTGTAGAAAATGCAGAACCCATCATAGCCATACCCATTTCCGACATTACAGTCTTCACATCAGCGAAATCTACATTCACAAGGCCCGGACAATTGATTACCTCTGCAATTCCTGCGACCGCACCATAGAGCACATTATTTGCTGCTTTAAAAGCATCTAGCATACTAACATCGTCACCCAAAACTAACATTAGCTTATCATTTGGAATAACAATTAACGAATCAACATGCTCTGACAAAGCTTCCATTCCAGACTCTGCTGATTTTAAACGCCTACCTTCAAATGCAAACGGTTTTGTCACAACTGCCACGGTTAGAATATCCATTTCCTTTGCTATCTGAGCTACCACTGGCGCAGCACCTGTGCCAGTTCCTCCCCCCATACCGGCAGTAATAAATAACATGTCTGCGCCTGCAATTAACTCAGCAATACGGTCACGATCTTCTAATGCAGCCTCGCGACCAATTTCAGGATTTGCTCCCGCTCCCAGTCCCTTAGTAATAGCAGATCCTAATTGCAATAGTATGCGTGCTTTGTTACGTTTTAACGCCTGCGCATCAGTATTAGCACAAATAAATTCAACACCTTGTACTCCATTCTGAATCATGTGGTCTACTGCATTTCCACCACAACCACCAATACCAATTACTTTTATAACAGCCTCCTGGTCTTCTGCATCCATGATTTCGAACATAACTCTTCTCCTTTTATAAATTTAACTAATAATTTTTTTATCCTACAATCAACTCCTAAAAAATATATCTAGCCAGACTCTATACATGTTGCTGAAATCAAATCAGACTCTTTATAGTTATTCTTAAAAATTTCCTTGAAACCAATTTCCCATTCTTTCAAGAACCTGTTTAAAAGAGTTTCCCTGCAGCCTAGCGAGTTGATGCTGCTGCAGCTGTTGCATGCCAGCAACTATTAAACCAACACCAGTAGAGAATCTTGGGGTACGTACGACCTCAGCTAAGCTGCCACGATATAGCGGCAATCCCATTCGGACTGGCATATGAAATATTTCTTCAGCAAGTTCCACCATCCCTTGTAAAGAACTACTACCACCTGTAATAACAATTCCAGAAGAAAGTAATTCCTCAAAACCGCTACGTCGCAATTCAGCCTGTATGAGCAAATAGAGCTCCTCCACTCGTGGTTCAATTACTTCTGCCAGTGTTTGTCTAGAGAGTTGGCGTGTTCCACGATCCCCTACACCTGATACTTCTACCATTTCTTGAGGGTCAGCCATCCCTCTTAAGGCACAACCGTAGCGGCACTTGATATCTTCTGCATCCTTTGTAGGTGTACGTAATGCCATTGCAATATCATTGGTTATTTGATCTCCTGCGATGGGAATTACTGCTGTATGGCGGATCGCGCCATGAGCAAATACCGCAATATCTGTAGTACCACCTCCAATATCTACTAAGCAAACACCCAGATCTTTTTCGTCTTCTGACAAGACTGCCATAGCAGATGCAAGTGGTTGCAGTACAACATCACGTACCTCCAGACCACAACGACGCACGCACTTCATGATATTTTGTACCGCTGATACAGCACCTGTAACAATATGTACTTTTACTTCAAGTCGTATTCCACTCATTCCAATTGGTTCACGCACATCTTCTTGGCCGTCTATAATGAATTCTTGATTGAGAATGTGCAGAATTTGCTGATCTGCAGGTATATTCACTGCTTTAGCGGTTTCCATTACACGCTCTACATCTATCTGGGATACTTCCTTGTCTTTGATAGCCACCATTCCATGTGAATTAAAACTCTTGATATGATTTCCAGCAACACCTGTATAAACCTCACGAATTTTACAATTTGCCATCAATTCAACTTCCTCTAGCGCACGTTGAATTGCATCTACTGTGGTTTCAATATTGACCACTACACCTTTTTTCAAACCACGAGAGAGATGGCTTCCCATTCCAATAATTTCATACCCGCCCTCAGAATCAACCTCTGCAGCGATAACAACAATTTTTGAGGTGCCAATATCAAGACCAGCAACTAAGCTTTTATTTTCGTTTACTTTATTCATTTATTTAATGAGCCATTAACTTCATGATGTTTTCTTTAAATTTTGAGTATGTGGATACTGTTGGTTTTCTTCCAAAGTGCGTACAGAGAAACCATTTGGATAACGCAAATCTATATGGGTAACTTTCTTTTTAACTAGTGAAACTAAATGATAATATACAGACACATAAAGCTCTAATCGGGTTTCGATTTGCTCACGACCTAGGTCCAACACAATTCCATTTTCTGTATGTATACGCCATGCACGGCGAGGTGAAAAATCAATCCGAATAATATTTTGTTGGAGTGGTTTAAGTAGTTTTTTAAAAACAACATACTGTTGTGCTACTTCTTGCGAACTCTCAATAGGGCCAGTAAATTCTGGTAACCACTTGTTGGTAACCGCATTAAAAACTTCACCATGAGTATTCACCAACACTAGATTACTTCGTCTAGCTAGTGCCACATGTTCTTCCAACACTATTTCTAAGCCCTGAGGCCAATGTCGTCGAATAGTTGCTGTACGCACCCACGGTAATTTTTCAAATTCAATACTTATCTTATCTAAATCAACTGTAAAGAAGCTCCCAGTAACTTCTTTTCGTATAATGCTATCTATCTGTTTATATTCCTCATCGTTATTATTGATCCCGCTAACACTTACTTCCTTCAACATAAATATTGGCAACTCTGCAACTAAAGGGCTAATCGCATATGCTGCTAGAAATATAGCGAGTGTAAATAGCCCGTTAGCTAATATATGTAGCATCTTGTGGTTATCCCACATGAGCTAACTCCAGTATTCGTATCACGAGATCCTCAAATGATATTCCAGCAGTTTTGGCAGCCATAGGCACAAGACTATGACAAGTCATGCCTGGGGAAGTATTAGTTTCGAGAAAAAAAGATTTTCCTGATTTATCTAGTATTACATCTACTCTTCCCCAGCCCTCACACCCAAGAATTTTATGTGCATGTAAAGCCTGTACTTGTATCGTATGTTCTTGTTCGTCAGACAAACCACTTGGGCAAAAATAGCCAGTTTCATTAGATAAATATTTGGCCTCATAGTCATACAATCCATTTACCGCTTCGATCCGCACCAACGGTAACGGAGTATCACCAAGAATTGCGACGGTTAACTCCAGCCCGTCTATAAATTGCTCAGCCAACACCATCGGATCATGTTTTGCTGCTGATTGGTATACTTCTGGCAGTTCCTCTGCGGTTGTTACTTTATACAAACCTATGGTAGATCCTTCACGCGATGGTTTTACAATCAGAGGTAAACCTAGCTCTTTTACAACTGCTTTAAAATCACTATCTGCATTGAGCATCACATAACGCGGCGAGTTAATTCCTGCTGCCTGCCATAGTAACTTAGTGCGCCATTTATCAATTGCAAGTGCACTTGCTAATACACCACTACCGGTATAGGGTACCCCCATTAGCTCAAGTGAACCTTGCACAGTACCATCCTCACCATAGCGCCCATGAAGAGCTATATATGCCACATTAAATTTCTGCTTTAAAATTTCTTCCATTGGTTGTTCACCTGGATCAAACGGATGTGCATTTACACCTTTGTCCCGTAACGCTTTAAGGACAGCGTTACCACTTTGAAGTGAAATTTCACGCTCAGCGGAACGTCCTCCGAGAAGAACAGCGACTTTTCCAAAATTGCTTGTACTCATGGTTAAGTATCCCTAGTAGCAAAAACTTAACTTGGAAGTTTGAATTTATAAGCCATCACTTGCTATCTCCTATGATTCTGACCTCTTTAACTAATTCAACACCAGTTTTTTCCTTTACTGTCTTACTTACCTCTATTATTACTGCTTCAATATCTGCTGCCGTCGCGTTACCAGTGTTCACGATAAAATTTGCATGTTTTGGTGAAACCATGGCCCCGCCGATCTTAAAACCCTTTAATCCACATGACTCAATTAGTCGTGCTGCATGATCTCCTGGCGGATTACGAAATACTGAACCAGCGTTTGGCGTACTCAATGGTTGACTGTTAATACGTCTAGATAGTAGTTTCTTAATTTTCATTCTGGATATTGCATCATCACCCTTCTTTAATCTAAACCACACACTTACAAACCATTCCTCACCAAAAGAATGCATTGAAACTTGATCTCTAATATCTGGCTTTAAACTCACCTGCCGATAACTTATTTTGTAATCTTTAGAGTACCGGTCATGTAGATGGCCCAAGCGATCAAGAGTACGTACTCTCTCAACAATCTCCCATGTTTCTGTTCCAAAACAACCTGCATTCATTGCCAGTGCCCCACCGATAGTTCCAGGTATACCGGCTAAAAACTCTGCTCCTGCCAAATTCCGTATTGCTGCAAATCGAGCGGCTTTAGCGCAGGACACGCCTGCCTCGACATAAATTAACCCACCTACTTCATTTTTCTGCTCCAATCGAAGACTATTAAAATGTGCGTGTAGCAAGACTACTGTGCCACGCAACCCCCCATCACGTACTAAAAGATTACTGCCTAATCCGACCATGTATACCTGCTCACTCGGTGGTAGGCTGAGAAGAAATTTAGTAAGGTCTTCTAAATCATCTGGTAAAAAAATACGCTCTACTCTTCCTCCTACACGCCAGGAAGTGTGTTTTTTCATCGATACATTCACACGAACTTCACCACGAGGAGCCCCATCCGGTGAATCTTTGATATGTAGAGATTGAGTACAAGTAATATTATTTATGTCTGCCATATCTGTTTAAAAACCATGTAAAGAACTAACAAGATTTTGTGCCACACTACCCACTGAACCAGCCCCCATTACTAGCACTACATCATCATTCTTTGCTAAGTCGAAAATAACAGCAGGTAAGTCTTCTACTGCCTCAACAAAAATTGGCTCTACCTTCCCTTGCACTCTTATCGCGCGCACGAGTGATTTGCCATCAGCAGCAACAATTGGTGATTCTCCTGCAGAATAAACTTCGGTTAGCAGCAACACATCTGTTGTAGACAAAACCTTGACAAAATCCTCAAATACATCTCTAGTCCGAGTGTAGCGGTGTGGCTGAAACGCCACTAATAAACGACGCTCAGGAAAAGCACCTCGTGCAGCAGCAATCGTGGCAGCAATTTCTACTGGATGATGCCCGTAATCATCAATTAGTGTAAAAGTTCCTCTCTTTTTACTGCCATTTCTTGCTAATTTAATTTCGCCATAGCGTTGAAAGCGTCGCCCCACTCCTTTGAATCCCGTCAGAGCTTTTATAATGGAAGCATCGGGTACCCCTACTTCATTCCCCACTGCAATTGCTGCAAGCGCATTCTGTACATTGTGTAACCCCGGTAAATTAAGTGTAATGTTGAGTTTGCGAGTCTTACCATTTACTCCTATCAAAGCAGTAAAACGCATTTGTCCTTTACAATGACTAATATCAGTGGCTCTAATTTGTGCTGTGTCTGATAAACCATATGTTGTTATAGGCTTAGAAATTGAGGGAACAATTTTTCGGACGTTAGCATCATCAACACATAGTATTGCCATGCCGTAAAACGGTAGATGCTGTACAAAATCTATGAATGCTTGCTTAAGCTTACTAAAATCATGTCCATAAGTTTCCATATGATCAGCGTCTATATTTGTTACCACTGCTAATACAGGCTGCAAATAAAGAAAAGAAGCATCAGATTCGTCCGCTTCGACAACAATGAACTCACCACTACCTAACTTGGCATGAGAGCCTGCTGCTTCCAACTTTCCGCCAATAACAAAAGTAGGATCCATATCAGCTTGCGCCAATACACTGGCAATTAGACTTGTAGCTGTAGTTTTACCATGAGTTCCTGCGATAGCAATGCCTTGACGTAATCTCAACAACTCAGCTAGCATCATAGCGCGTGGCACCACAGGAATATTGCGCGTACGCGCTGCAATTACTTCTGGGTTATCTGGTTTTACAGCACTAGATATAACTACTGCATCTGCTGTTGCAATATGAGTATCTGCGTGGCCAATATGAACAGTCACGCCCAGGTCACTTAACCGACGTGTAGTAAAATTATCTGCCAAATTTGAGCCACTTATTTGGTAACCAAGATTTAGCAACACTTCAGCAATTCCGCTCATGCCAGATCCACCAATCCCTACAAAATGAATATGTTTGACTTTATGCTTCATTTTTAATAAGCATAAAATTCGGGATTAACTGATTCGACTTAAAAACAATTATTTCATCGTTCATTCTTAATTACCCCCATACACGCTTCTGCTACTAATCTAGTAGCATTTGGCCTTGCCAGTTCGCGTGCTTTCATTGCCATTTCCAATAGTTTTTCGCGAGTAAACCCCATCAATAATTGTGCCAAACCTTGGGGAGTTAATTCATTTTGTGGCAGTAACAGTGCAGCACCACTGTCACTCAAGAATTTTGCATTACTAGTTTGATGATCGTCCACAGCATAGGGGTAAGGCACTAAAATACTTGCCGTGCCTGCAGCAGTCAGTTCAGCAATAGTAAGTGCTCCAGCACGACATATCACCAAATCACAATTAGCGTAGTGAGCTGCCATATCTTCTATAAAGACCACTAACTCGCCCTCAACTCCAGATT
Organism: Nitrosomonadaceae bacterium; assembly: GCA_024644425.1. Lineage (GTDB taxonomy): Bacteria > Pseudomonadota > Gammaproteobacteria > Burkholderiales > Nitrosomonadaceae > BJGV01. Next base: position 14,886 of record JAHELA010000008.1, on the reverse strand, counting down.
TGGCATAATTTCTTTTTAGTGTTTCTAGATGTTTTCTTCCTGCCTGATGGGTTACTAATGGGCGCATATGATTTGGAATCAGTTTCAACATTAACGGTACAACAGTATTTAGCACCTGGGCACCAAGGCTCCCTCCTATTATCAAAAGTTTTAGTTTTCCGCTTCGCTTTGCATACCTTTTATCTGGCATACCTAACTGACTAATTTCGTTACGCACTGGATTACCAGAAAAAATTACTTTTTTCTTATCCATGATCGCATTAGGAAATCCCAGCAAAATTTTATCCGCAACCTTAGCTAATATCTTATTAGTTAAACCAGGTATTGAATTTTGTTCGTGTATCAATAATGGTTTATTTAGTAATGAAGCCATCATCCCCCCAGGGAACGCTGGATATCCACCCATACCTAAAACTACATCGGGACGTACCTGAAATAGCACCTTGGTACTTTGCCAAAATGCGAACAAGATCCTCAGCGGGAGCGTAAGCCAGACAATGAGACTTTTTCCACGTAAACCAGAAAAATTTATAACTTCTATGTTGTGCCCTTTTTGTGGAACGAGTACTTCTTCCATACTACCTTTGGTCCCTAGCCACATCACGCACCAACCCGATGCCTTCATGTAATCTGCTACCGCTAATGCTGGAAAAACATGGCCACCTGTTCCTCCAGCCATAATTAGAATAGTATGAGGCAATCTAGCTCCTCTACTCTTTTATTACAGATCCAATACTTTTTCATATTTTGTACCCTTTCATTAACTGTCGATTTTCCCAATCCACTCGTAGTAAAACTGCTAGCGCAATACTATTAGCAACAATGCTACTGCCACCAAAACTCATTAACGGTAAAGTCAGCCCTTTTGTTGGTAGAACGCCCATATTTACACCCATATTGATAAAAGTTTGTACCCCTATCCATGTACCAATGCCCTGAGCCACGAGTGCAGGAAAATAACGCTCTCGTGTTGCAGCCTGGCGACCTATCACAAAAGCACGAATCACTAACCACATAAATAGCGCTATTACTACTGCCACACCTATGAAGCCAAGCTCTTCCGCTATAACTGCAAGCAGAAAATCTGTATGTGCTTCAGGCAAATAGTAAAGTTTCTCGACACTTCCACCGATACCAACGCCTTGCCACCCTCCACGCCCAAAAGCAATTAGGGCATGACTCAGCTGATATCCTTTCCCATAGGGGTCATCCCATGGATCAATAAATCCCATAATGCGCTGCATGCGATAAGGTTCGATCAAAATCAGTGTCAGCAGGCCGACAAATGCTAACCCTATAGTTCCCATAAACAGTTTCAGATGCATCCCTCCTAGGAACAATATTCCCATCACAATAGAAACAATAACTACAAATGCGCCCAGGTCAGGTTCACTGAGCAACAACAAACCCAACATCGCCATTACAATCAATATAGGTAAAAAACCTTTCCCAAAACTATTTAGATATGCAGCTCTTCTGATCGTATAGCTGGCAATATAAATTACAACAAACAATTTCATAAATTCAGAAGGTTGTAAATTTACAACGAACAATGGCAACCATCGTCTACTACCGTTTACTTCATGTCCTATACCAGGAATTAAAACTAGCACTAGTAAAACCATACACAACAGAAATGGATAGAGAGCGTACTTTTGCCACAATCGCATGGGTATCTGGAACGCAATCAATCCAACCAAGCATCCTACTGTCAAGTAAGCCCCATGCCGAACAAGAAAATAAGCAGTATAGCCATCGGTACTAGGTCCTGTTTCTGCTATAGAAATTGAAGCAGAATAAACCATTACCAGTCCCAAGCTCAGTAACAAAATTGCAGACCAGACCAGCGTCTGATCAAAATCAGGTATAACCCTTTGGTTACTAATGCTAGATTGATAAATCATTAAAAATACCTCTATATCTAGTGTGTAGCACTAGCCGTAGCTAAAATCTTTTTCTCCAAATCCTTAATTGCTGCAACGAAAGCCTCAGCACGATGAATGTAGTCTTTGAACATATCAGTACTGGCACAAGCGGGAGACATCAATACAACGTCACCTGTCTTAGCTAAAGAAAAACTTTTTTGTACCGCTTCTTCCATCGATTTCACACTATGCAGTGGTACGCCACATCCATCTAATATGTCAGCAATCTTTGCTGCGTCCTTTCCTATCAAAACAATAGCTCGTGCATGTTTTGCAATCACATTTTTTAAGGGCAAAAAATTCTGTCGCTTCCCATCACCGCCTGCAATCAAAACTATGCTCTGAGTCATACTATTTAGAGCCGCAACTGTTGCCCCCACATTTGTGCCTTTTGAATCATCGTAAAATGTGATGCCATTGAACGTAGCAACTTTCCCCATCCGATGCGGTAACCCGCTAAACTCGCGTAAAGCTTGCAGTAATAAGCTGGATGTTATTCCTATGGAATAACATAATGCCAAAGCGGCCAATGCATTTGCCACATTATGCAAGCCTGTAACTAATAGCTCACTGGTCTTCATTAACCTTTTCTTTCCCCGTGCTAGCCAGATTTCATTCCCGTCACGTAATAAACCAAAATCCATTTCAGTAATAGGCGAGTTCAATCCAAAAGTTATTTGTACGCTTCCAGATAAAGCCATTTTATTTACAAGAAGATCGTCACGATTCAAAATCTGTATAGTGTTACCGTTAGCTCCCTCCGAAAATATCTTTGCCTTAGCAACAGCGTAGTCCTTTATTCCCTCATAACGATCAAAATGATCCTCGCTCAAATTCAGTACCACCGCTGCATCAGAATGAAGATTTTGTGTAGATTCCAGTTGGAAACTTGATAACTCTAAAACCCATAATTCGGGAAGTCTTCTAGAATCTATTCGCTGCATCAGTACATCCAACACTGCTGGACCAATATTTCCAGCTACCTCCGTATCCAAACCTACCTTTTTCATCATCGCACCTGTCATAGCTGCAACCGTTGTTTTCCCATTAGAACCAGTAATAGCTAGAATTTTTGGTCTCGGAGTATTAAACTTTTTAAGTGCTAGAGCGAATAACTCGATGTCACCTACAACAGGTACTCCGCGCTTAGCTGCCTTATTAACCAAAGGCGTTTCCAGCGAGATTCCTGGACTGATAGCTATAAGATCTACACCTATCAAAATATTATCTGAGAAAGGGCCAGTAAAAATCTTAGCAGTAGGTACAACTTGCTCTAATATTCTAAGATTTGGTGGTGATGTACGACTGTCAGCAACACTAATATTAGATCCTATTCGTGATAACCACTTGACCATGGATAGCCCAGTTTTACCCATGCCCAACACCAAGATTGTTTTTTCTTGTAGATTCATCTTAATTTCAACGTTGATAATCCAAGCAACACTAGCATCATGGTAATAATCCAGAATCGTACAACTACTTGATTTTCGTTCCACCCCTTCAATTCGTAGTGATGATGAAGTGGCGCCATACGAAAAATACGTCTGCCAGTCAACTTGAATGAAGCTACTTGCAACATGACTGATAAAGTTTCCACCACAAATACGCCGCCCATAATGATTAGTACAATTTCTTGACGCACGATCACAGTAACCACACCAAGTGCCGCACCAAGGGCAAGAGCTCCGACATCTCCCATAAATACCTCTGCGGGATAAGCGTTGAACCATAAGAATGCAAGTCCTGCACCTGCTAGTGCTCCGCAAAATACAGCTAGTTCAGCCGCATGAGGAATATAAGGAATACCAAGATATTTTGCGAAGATTGAATGACCTGCTACATAGGCGAAAATTGCTAACCCACTGCTAATCATTACAGTTGGCATAATAGCTAGGCCATCAAGGCCGTCAGTTAGATTCACTGCGTTACTAGTTCCTACTATGACAAAATAAGCTAATGTCACAAATCCGACTACACCCATAGGTATTACAATTTGCTTAAAGAAAGGCACGATCATGCTGGTTTGCGCCGGAGAATCAGCAGTAAGAACAAGATACAATGCTATAGAGATTGCAATGCTTGATTGCCAAAAGAATTTAGCACCAGCAGAAAGCCCCCGAGGATTATTATGTACCACCTTTCGATAATCATCTACCCAACCGATTGCACCAAAACCTAATGTTGTCACCAATACCACCCATACATAACGATTACCTAAATCTGCCCACAATAATGTACTGATAGCAATTGATACCAATATCAACGCACCACCCATGGTAGGAGTGCCAGCTTTTACGAGATGCGTTTGCGGACCATCGTCACGAACAGATTGACCAATTTTGTAAGCCGTAAGTTTACGTATCATGCTTGGCCCAACAACAAAGGAAATCATAAGAGAAGTGAGGGCCGCCAATAGGGTGCGTAAAGTAATGTAATTGAATACATTAAATGCTCGGATATCATTGGCTAACCACTGTGCAAGTTCTAGAAGCATAATAAGTCAAATAAAATTTTGTATCTTATTTCTCTCATTTTAGATTGAGTCAATTTCTCATATTCTCGTTGCGATAAAAAATTCAAAACTACAACTCAAATTTTTTGACTATCCGTTCCATTTGCATAAAACGAGATCCCTTTACTAGTAGAGTTACATTAGGTGCAAGTAGATCCTCAATTGCACCTAATAAATCCTCAATACATTTAAAATGCTGCGCACCCTCACCAAACTTCATAACAGAATGCTCGCTTAGTTCTCCTAAAGTAAGCAGTCTATCTATTCCTAAAAGACGAGCTTCTTCACCAATATCTTCATGAAGATTTACTGCGTTTTTACCAAGTTCGCCCATGTCTCCAAGAACTAGGACCTTTTTTCCTGGAGATTTAGCTAATACTGCGAGCGCAGCTCTCACCGATTCTGGATTAGCGTTATAGCTATCATCTATTAGCATTGCATTGTGCTGACACAGTTTTTTCTGTAGACGCCCCTTAACCCCTCTGAACTGAGCTAATCCGGATGCAATTTCTTCTTTACTTATCCCTAATGCAACTGCTGATGCTGATGCCGCAAGTGCGTTATAAACGTTATGCTCACCTGGGACCTTTAAAGTTAAATCCACAACCCCACCAGGTAGTTTCAGTTTCATTTCTGTATCTACTGAATTGAGCTGATAACACCCTCTTACCTTCGCTTTTTTACTTAGACCAAAATCTATTATTTGTCTGTTACTAGCTAGCTTGTTCCATAATGGCGCATATTTATCATCAGCGTTGATGACCGCAATCCCTCGCTCGCCTAGCCCTTCAAAAATTTCACCTTTAGCACGGGCCACTGCCTCCACTGAACCAAGCCCTTTAATGTGTGCTGCTCCTGCATTAGTTATCAACGCAATACTTGGATTTGCTAGTTTTGTTAAATATAAAATCTCACCGAAATGATTCATGCCCATTTCGATTACTGCATATTTATGTTGTTCTCGCAATTGCAATAACGTTTGCGGTACACCAATATCGTTATTAAGGTTACCTACGGTTGCAAGAACTTTGCTAACCCCTCCAACAAGCTGCTGCAAAATACATGCAATCATGTCTTTCACCGTGGTTTTACCATTACTACCAGTCACCGCAACTAATGGAATGGAAAACCTGCTCCGCCAATGGGCTGCTAATTGACCTAAACCTAGCCGCGTGTCATTGACTAGCATCAAGGGAATATCAAGGCCAAGATTTTGAATATTAGACTTTGAATTTATCATCGCAGCCACAGCGCCTTTCTCCTTTGCGTGCGCAACAAAATCATGGCCATCAAAATTATTTCCGCTCAAAGCAACAAACAGATCACCCTGCTTTACTGTACGAGTATCAGTACTTACACCCGTAAAGAGCGCATCTTTACCATACCATTCTGCATGTAATACACTAGCCGCCTCCTGTGTCATCATCATCTTTGTTCTTTCGGTGCCCTGGCCGACAAATTCTGTAGCACTTTATGCGCAACCTCTACATCACTAAATGGAATTTTTTTCCCGCCAATTTCCTGATAAGCTTCATGCCCTCTTCCAGCAATTAGCACAACATCCCCTTTGTATGCATTTTTTATTGCTTGGTAAATCGCAGCGGATCGACTTTTTTCGATATGATGATTGGTGTCTGCGCCTGAAACAATCTCATTGATGATCACGTCGGGATCTTCATCACGTGGATTGTCACTAGTGATGATAACTTCATCAGCTAATCGCGTAGCTATCCTTCCCATCAATACACGTTTACTTCGATCACGATTACCACCACAACCAAAAACACATATCAATTTTGAATTTGTAGCTCTATGTTCTGAAGTGGCTTTGGAACCAAGAAGAACCCTATGAAGTTCTATTAGTATCTTTTCTAATGCATCTGGAGTATGAGCGTAATCTACGACTACTAGAGGTAGGTTACCGCCACCTAACTTTTCCATCCTTCCCGCTATTGATTGCACTTGTTGTACAGATTGCACCGCATCAGCTAAACTGATTCCACTAGCTAATAAAGTAGCCAGTACCGCCAGCAAATTGTACGCATTAAATTCGCCTATTAATTCAGTCTTTAATTTCGCGTTCTTGCTTTCGAATTCAATATCAAATTCTAAGCCTTGAGCACTTACTTTAAGGTTGCTCCCAGATACCGTCCTAATATTTTTTTGGTCGATATTTTTTACTTTTGATTTATTAAATCCATATCCAATGACCTGAGTATTTTTTTCTGAGAGCTGATTCAATAATTTAATACTAAATGGATCGTCAAAATTTAGTACTGCGAACTTTAGCCCATCCCATTGAAATAATCGCGCCTTGGAAGCGGCATATTCCTTCATTCTGCCATGGTAATCAAGATGATCATGTGACAAATTAGTAAATAGTGCTACTGCGAATTCAGAGCCATTAACTCTCCCTTGATCAATCCCGTGGGATGAAACCTCCATAACGACATACTTTGCCCCACGTTTTAAGAAATTAGATAATTTTTGTTGTAATAAAACTGGATCAGGGGTTGTGTTTGTAGAGGGATGAAGTTCACCAGAAAAACTATCTCCCAATGTACCCATGACAGCAGTTTTTTTACCTAAGAATGTCATAGCCTGAGCAATCCATTGGCAGCATGATGTCTTACCATTAGTTCCAGTTACGCCAATTAACCATAATTTTTGTGATGGGTTTCCATATACGTAACTAGCTATAGCTCCTGCTTTAGTTCGTAGTTTCGATATTGGTAAATTTGGTGTTTGCCATTTTGAATCCCATACAAAACCTTGGCGCTCCCATAACACTGCATTTGCTCCTGCTTCAATTGCTTGAGGTATAAATTTACGAGCATCAAATTTTTCCCCTACATAAGCAAGAAATGTGTCTCCAGGTTTTACCATGCGACTATCAATCACAAGGCTATTAATGCTAATTCCAAGACTTTTAAGTAAATGAAAATCAAAAAATGATTCTGAGTTTTCTTTAACTCCTAAACTCATACATCACCTTTTAACTTTGATGTTGCGGGAGATAAAACTACATTGTTGATAGGCGCATCATGTGGCACATTTAAAAGCCTTAAAGCACCAAACATAACTTGACTAAATACAGGTGCAGCAACTGTACCACCGTAATATCGCCCAGCTGAAGGCTCATCTAGCATCACTGCAATGATGAGGCGGGGATTGGAAACCGGCGCATAACCTACAAATGAAGCAATGTAACGGTTTTTTGAATAACCGTTACCCTCTAACTTGTGTGCAGTTCCAGTCTTTCCTGCTACACGGTAACCACTAATTTGTGCAAGAGGCGCTGTCCCGCCAGGTCGTACCACCATCTCTAACATTTTACTAACTGCAAGAGCAGTATCACGCGAAATTACTTGTTCACCTACAGCAGGTTTATCAATCTTTAACAGGGATACTGGTTTTAATTTACCCTCTTCCGAAAAAAGGGTGTAAGCACGTGCTAACTGTAGCAGATTCACTGCTATGCCATGCCCATATGACATGGTAGCTTGTTCAATTGGGCGCCAAGTTTGATATGGACGAAGCTTTCCTTTTACTTCTCCTGGAAATCCAGAGCCAGTCGATGTGCCAAAACCTGATCGACTAAAAGTTTCCCATAATGTTTGTGGTGATAATGTTAAGGCTATCTTCGCAGAACCAACGTTGCTGGACTTTTGAATTACTTGCTCTACTGTCAGCGGACCTTCTCTATGAGAATCACTAATAGTCGCCTTACCTATTGTGAGAGTTCCAGGTGCAGTTTGAAATATCGTATCAGGCTTAATTCCACCTGCTTCCAATGCAGACGCTACCGTGAATGGCTTCAATGTCGAACCAGGTTCAAATACATCAGTCAAAACCCGATTACGGGCTTTCCCGCCATTTGTTTTTACCCTATTATTTGGGTTATATGTAGGTAAATTGGCTAACGCAAGCACTTCTCCTGTCTGTGTATCTAGTACTACTATTTCGCCGGCCTTAGCCTTATTAATTTCCATAGCATGCTTTAATTCTCGATAAGCAAGATACTGGATTTTGCTATCAATTGATAAAGCTATGTCTTGTCCTGGTTTAGGTTCAAGAATGCTTTCAACATCCTCAACAATACGTCCCTTACGGTCCTTAATTACGCGTCGACTACCAGATTTGCCAGCTAGAGTGTCTTGCCACCCTAATTCGATACCTTCTTGCCCATTATCGTCTACATCAGTAAACCCAAGCATGTGAGCTGTTAATTCACCTGTTGGGTAGTATCGGCGGTACTCACGCTTAAGAAATATACCGGGAATATTTAGCTTTACTACTTTAGCCGTTATGTCTGGAGGCAAGTGCCTCTTTAAATAAACAAAATCACGCTTTTGGTCACTGATACGCTTTCGAACCTCTTTGACATCCACTCTGATCAAATCTGCGAGTTTCTTTATTTGCCCAGGTGTAGCATCCATCCCATGTGGACTTGCCCATACTGATTCAACCGGAGTACTTATAGCAAGAGGTTCGCCATGCCGGTCTGTGATCATTCCACGATGTGCACTTATCTCTATTACTCGGCTATAACGTGATTCTCCTTTTTGCTGTAGAAAATCATTGTGCATTCCCTGTAAATATATAGCGCGTACTACTAACCCTAGAAAACTTAATAATAGAATTAAACCTAATATTCGCGAACGCCATGCGGATAAAACAATATGTGGTATTGGACTGTGAGTCATAGCTCTTGGCCATCTACAGAGTTAACTGAATTGTTGGATCCTACTAACGAAATTACTTTAACTTGTGATATATCTGGTACTTTCATATGTAGCTTCTCGGTTGCGATTTTTTCAATGCGTGCACGCATCGCCCAAGTACTTTGTTCAAGCTGCAATTGCCCCCACTCTACCGCTAACTGTCTTGTCTGTTCTCGTGTTCTTTCCAGTTCCGTAAAAAGCTTACGTGCTTTGTGCTGTGAAGTCACAACACCTAACGCGCAGACGATAGCAATCAAAATTAAAAAAATGTTTAATCTAATCACTTCAGTTCCTACTAGCTAATATTAGTTGCGCCTATAGTAAGGAATTACTTGTTTGTGCAATAAAAAATGCAGTTGTTACACTAATAACAGTAATAACTAACACGAGTAATATCTCTTGAACCATATTTTTCATTTCCCCTTCTCCTTATAAAGTTAGTTGAGAGTTACTACTAAAAACCATCAGTATTAGTTCGTTCTGCTACACGCATCACTGCACTTCTGGCTCTCGGATTAAAAATGATTTCACTCTCTGTAGGGCGCACTGCTTTTCCTACTAAATGTAATTTTTGAGAGCCAGAACATTGCATTTCTTTATTCCGTATAGGTAACCTGCGAGGATATAAATCGGGGTTTGCAGATGCACGCATAAAGCGCTTAACTATTCGGTCCTCTAATGAATGAAAGCTAATAATTACTAGCCTCCCCCCTGGATTTAATAACTCCACACATTGCGGCAAGCTCAGCGACAACTCTTCAAGCTCCTGATTGAGATAAATCCGTATGGCCTGAAAAGTGCGCGTCGCCGGATTCTGATTTTGCTTGCGCGAGCGTACGGCCTTTGCCACGATCTCGGCAAGCTGAAGTGAAGTAACGATAGGCTGCCGCGCTCTTGTCGTAATGATTGCTCTGGCAATTTGTTTTGCAAAACGCTCTTCCCCATAGTTTTTTATTACCTCCCTCAAATTAGCTTCAGAAACAGATGCAATCCATTCTGCAGCACTCTGCCCCTGGCTCGTATCCATACGCATATCGAGTGGCCCATTTATCTGAAAACTGAATCCCCGGGATATATCTTCAAGTTGTAATGAAGATACCCCTAAGTCCAGTAATACCCCGTCCACTTTATTCACTCCTAACTTCTGTAGTTCCCTCTGCATTCGAGAAAAACTGCTATGTGTTATATGAAAGCATCTGTCCTTTATTGTCTGGCCCTTAATTACTACTGATAAATCTTTATCAAATGCGAATAGTCTGCCATTTTTGTTTAGTCTTTCTAAAATTAGGCGGCTATGGCCGCCATAACCAAAAGTACCGTCAACATAAACTCCATCTGATTTAATTTTCAGTGCATCTACTGCCTCATATGGCAATACCGTGATATGCATATACGATCATCGCCACAACATTACAATGAAAAACCATCAAGTTCAGACGGCATATTGCTATCCTTTAATATCAGTGAATCTTCAATTTGCTGGTTCCATTTTTCATCTTCCCATAATTCAAGTTTTGCGCCCTGTCCTACTAGTACTACATTCTTTTTTAGACCTGCAAATTGACGCAAAGGAGGGGGCACCAAAATACGTCCAGCATTATCCATCTCTACATCGCTGGCGTTTCCAACGAGTAGGCGCTGCAAACTACGGGTTTGTGGATTGAAACTTGAAAGACTATTGAGCTTCTGTTCTATTGGCTCCCAAGCTGGTTGAGGATAAACCAATAAACATTTTGAAGGATCTGCTGTGAGGACCAAATGGCCTGCACAGAAAGAAATCAAGCTATCACGATACTTTGTCGGTACCGTAAGTCTTCCTTTGTTATCTAGACTAAGTTGAGTGATACCACGAAACATATATCCCCTTTGTTTTTAAGGGGAAATTTATGATCTCGAAATTGATTCAAGCTCATCTTTTCCCCCACTTTTCCCCACTTATGCCCACTGTAATTAAAAAATATAGTCAAGTCAAGTGAAAAATAAGGGATTTTTGTTTATGTGACAAAGACTTAAGGAAAAACTCGAAGAAACTTCATTGAATATAGGAATACACTATATAAATAAATGGGATAGGATCCTAATTGAAGGTAATTTACTACCTTGTAAGATATTTATGAATTAGGAAAAAAACAAGAATAGAAATAAAAAAATATATAGATAATGTATTACAAGCAAACCAATGTGATCGATTCATTTGTAATACGTTTTTTGAAAAAAGCGAAGCTGGCCGATAAGCCGGGTTCTGTCGTGGACAGTCATTCCTCTAGGCACACGGTTACTCATGTGCTCAAGCAACCTACCCGCAGACTCAGCGAGCAACGTCATAGTCTGTCTATTTGGTCTTGCTCCAGATGGAGGTTACCGCGTTTCACCGTAACTTAATACGCTCGTCTCTGTGGCCCTATTCCTCGCCTCACGGCGGCCGGCTATTAACCGGCATCATGCTCTATGGAGCCCGGACTTTCCTCTCCCAATTTTTCATTACTGAAAATCGGCAGCGACTGTCTAGCCAACTTCTACGAACGTATTATAATCAAATTTAATGAAGAAATTGAAATTAGTAAGCAAATCATTTTACACATAATAAATTTTTACAAATGAATATTTGTACCCATAAAAAAATTTTCGGATAGCAAGAAACTATATTATGCAGCTGAAATCTGATCTGTATCAAATACAAACATACACTTTGAGTTTATTTGCGAGTAGACTTTATAACACTTTTAGCTAAAACCTAACTTGGTTTCATACGCCCCTTTTTAATCGGAAAAAACCATAAAATCTACTAACTTAGAATCTGAGTCCTTACCTAGCTTATTGCTTGTGGAAGCCGATCGCTGCGTCTCCTGTGGTTTGTGTTTGCCACATTGCCCCACATACCGAATAACCTTATCTGAGGCTGATTCTCCACGTGGACGTATAAACCTTATGAGCGGTGTGGCGAGCGGACGAATTCCAATGAACTCACGATTTGTAAAGCACATAGACAGCTGTCTTACTTGTCGCTCCTGTGAGGCGGTCTGCCCTAACCAAGTAGCCTATGGACAATTGGTAGATAAAGCACGTGCCATGATAACAACATCTCAATTTTCCACATTAAAGGATGAAACAATATTTCATAAATCTTGGTTGCGTTTATTTATAGAAAATGAACTCATCGCAAAACCCAAACGTTTTGATGCGTTACGACCACTATTATTTTTATACCAGAAACTAGGTCTACAAGCATTGTTAAATAAATCAGGTTTACTAAAAAAAACTAAGTTTTCTATCCTAAATAAACAATTACCTTATATTTACATACCTCGTACCTCGTCTAATAAAACAAGCCTAACTAAATCTTGGAGTAAAATTTATTCGCCCACTGGGACGCCTCGTGGTGAAGTAGGGCTATTTCTTGGATGTGTTGCAAGACTTGCAGATGTAACAACTCTGAATGACTCAATATATGCGCTTAATCGCCTAGGTTATACGGTGCATGTCCCTCCAATGCAAACTTGCTGTGGTGCAATACATCAACATGGAGGTGACTCAATAACGGCAATTCAACTAGCACAGAAGAATGTAGCAGCATTTAATGAACTCAATTTGAATGCAATCATTACTACAAATTCAGGTTGTGGCACACAATTAGCAAAATATCATTCTGATTTCTCTGCCAGGATAATGGATATCAGCAAATTTCTAGAAACTACAGATGGATGGAAAAATATAAGAATTGCTCCGTCTTCTAATAAAATTATGGTGCATGATCCATGTACGCTGCGAAATGTGTTACATAGCTCAGAACATCCTTATACATTATTGTCGCGCATTCCTGAAGCTCAAGTTATTCCACTACCTGGTAATGACCAGTGCTGCGGCGCAGCGGGGACATATTTCCTTGATCAGCCAGTAATGGCAAAAGCACTTTTAGATGATAAAATAGCTGCATTAAACAATAGAGACTTGCGTTTTTTAGTTACTTCAAACATTGGTTGTTCAATGCATATTTCTAGCATGTTGCAAAATTTAGATTCGAAAATAGAAGTATTGCATCCTGTATCACTACTTGTGCGTCAGATGAAAACATGATCTTAAATATATTGTCCATCTAGAAATTTTTATGCTGAGCATAGAGAAAATTATTATTGGTTTCGACAGCGCTCTTCGTACGCTGCTGACACCCGCACAAACAATACGTATAGTTCCTGGAAATGATTGCCCAGAAACAGAACTTACTAATGCCGAAAAGCGTGAATCTGCAGCTTTGATGCGTATTAATCATACTGGAGAGGTTTGTGCACAGGCTCTGTATCAAGGACAAGCATTTACTGCCCGAGATAATATAGTACAACAAAACCTAACTCAAGCTGCATGCGAGGAAACAGAACATCTAGCCTGGACAGAACGCCGCATTAAAGAATTGGGCGGACGAAAAAGCCTACTAAACCCTTTATGGTATAGCGGATCATTTGTCATAGGTACAGTAGCGGGGATGCTTGGTGACAAATGGAATCTAGGCTTTCTAGCTGAAACAGAACGTCAAGTAGAAGCCCATCTAGCAGGACACTTACAACGCTTACCACAACAAGACGAAAAAAGCCGCGCAATAGTTTCTCAAATGCAAATTGACGAAGGACAACATGCTACTACTGCAATGCATCATGGAGGAGTTGAGTTACCAGCATCAGTCAAGCTACTTATGAAATTGGGTTCTAAGGTGATGACTCAAACAACATATTGGGTTTGACAAAAGTCTTTATCCTTGCACGATCTCAAAATCATGCGTTATTTCTGCTGTTTTTCCAAGCATAATTGAAGCTGAACAATATTTTTCTGCTGATAAATTAATAGCCCGCTCCACTTTCCGAGGAGTTATATTCTCCCCAGTCAAAATAAAGTGATAATGAATACGCGTAAATACCTTTGGATTTTCTTTTGCTCTTTCTGCCTCGATTTCTACCATACAGTTAATAATTTTCTGGCGACATTTTTTTAAAATCAGCACCACATCAGAAGCTGTGCATCCACCGGCTCCAATCAGTATCATTTCCATTGGACGTAACCCAAGATTTCTTCCGCCTACTTCTGGGGCACCATCCATTATCACTTTGTGACCGCTTTCCGTCTCACCTAGAAAACTCACTGAATCATTCCATTTAATACTAACTTTCATAGCAATTTTTCGCTTAAGATTCCTAAATATTATTTGATACTGAAAAATATTCCTCTTTTATTAACACTAACTCTACGATTGATTAGGAGCTGGAGTTAGCCAATACCATAACATTCCAATAATTTCATGTATAAAAAGACTACTTTTTAGTAATGCTATGGCAGAGGGAACAAATGTTAGAAAATTGTTTTTATAACGAGTGGTATGTGCAGTAGGAGCAGGCGTGACTTCGAAACCAGCTTGCTTAAACTCCCTTGCAGCCCGAGGCATATGCCAAGCATGTGTAACTAGCGCAATATTCGTTATGTTATCCTTTTTCAGGACGGTAAAACTTTTGTATGCATTCTCACGAGTATTAATTGAAGTACTTTCTATCCATTTTACTGGAATATGGAAATCGTTTTGTAGTACCCGCTTCATTTGTTCTGCTTCTGATGAACCAATACTCAACGGATCACCTCCCGTCAGTAATATTGGTTTATCTATACTCCGATATAAGTGTGCTCCATAGCGAATACGCTCTAATCCATATCGGCTTACCGTATGGCCACCATATTCCGGTGCATT
>JAHELA010000097.1 GCA_024644425.1 Nitrosomonadaceae bacterium | reverse complement strand
GAACCCAATAAACATAACTTTGCTACTAACAGACCAAATAGGAATTGTATATCCCAGAAGTAGCGCCCATCCGATGTTGAATACTGCGGATACCATACCCCTAAAACCAGCAGTAAAAAAAACGTCTGATACAGAAACCTTACGCATCAGATTATTGTCAATAGCCCAACATAGACATGCAGCTATGATATACAGCGAACTAAGCAAGTTGTTGGTTCCAAAACTACCATCCTGTTCAGTCCATGATAGCAGTAATCCACCTGCTACAATGAACATCATACCCATCACAATCCTCTGATCGGTATTTTCTTTGAAAACGACCCATGCAAGCACAGCAGTAAATACGCTTTCAAGATTGAGTAACAAAGAAGCTGAAGCTGCCGTAGTATTGAATAAACCCAACATCAATAATATCGGACCTACCACTCCACCAAAAGTAACTGCCCCTAATAACCAGGGCCACTCATTATTTGTAAGACCTGGATTACGCCAACTATGATCACGAAGTACACGAAGAATACACAACCCTATACCACTACCTAAATAAAGAAAACCTACTAGTAATATAGCTGGCATTTCGTTTACAAACTGTTTTACAAAGGGAACACTAGCCCCAAATAAAGCAGCAGCAGCTAGTGCAGCAAATACAGGAGAAGGAAAATATAAGCGTGACATGTTCATAGGTTGTTTTTTTGGATCTCAACCAATTAATTTCAATGCTACAAATTTCCATGACTTATAGAAAAAATGAAATTCTATTTACATCTACTATTTAAAAAAATAAACACCACTATATTAAATAAGTGCCCTAATTAATTAATTGCCTAGGTTTACATCTAAAATCTAATGAGTCGTCCAATATAACTTAATTACAATTTCTATAATTACGCTCCTTGCACTCTTGTGCCATTTGTTGGGCCTGCGCAATTTGTGCTGAAGTCATCCTTTTGGAAATTGATATTTTCCATTTTTTAGCATTACTATTTCCCCTGTTTGCAGCTAGATCAAATCGCATATGAGCTCGTACATAGTCTTGTTCTACACCTTGGCCATTTGCATACATCCAACCAAGGGCATATTGGGCTGATGCTAGCCCTTGATCTGCAGCAAGCCGATACAATCTAGCTGCTTCTTCATAATTTTTAGCTACACCTTTACCATTAAAAATCATTAAACCAAGGTTATATTGTGCAAGTGCATAATCCTGTTCTATCGCCATTCGATACCATTTTGCAGCTTCTTGATAGTTCTGGGCTACGCCCTGACCATTCGCATTCAACAAACCAAGATTATTTTGTGCTCGCGCATACCCATGTTCAGCAGCCAAACGATACCATCGTGCCGCTTCAGAATAATTTTGATCCACCCCTTGTCCATGCCTGTACAATAAACCAAGATTATATTGTGCATTTGGATTGCCCTGCAGTGCAGCTAACCGATATAATTTTTCTGCTTCCTGGTAATCTTGAGTAACGCCTTTTCCATGCCTATAAAGTAAACCAAGGTTATTTTGTGCAAATGCATACCCTTGGTCAGCAGCCTGTCGATACCACTTAGCGGCTTCCTGATAATCTTGTATGACACCTTGGCCATTTTCATATAATAATCCAAGATTATTTTGTGCTAGTTGTTTTCCTTGCATGGCTGCAAGGCGATACAACCTCGCGGCTTCCTGATCATCCTGAATTACACCCTGTCCATGCCTATACAATAAACCAAGATTATATTGTGCATCTGGATTCTCTTGCTTAACAGCTAGCTGATACCATTTTGCAGCCTCCTGAAAATCTTGAGTCAGGCCTTTACCACGCCAATACATAACACCGAGGTTATTCTGCGCAAGTGCATATCCTTGTTCCGCGGCTAATCGATACCATCTTACGGCTTCATGATTATTTTGAATTACACCTTGTCCATTCGCATTCAATAAACCAAGGTTATTTTGTGCAAACACATTTCCTTGTTCTGCAGCTAAACGGTACCAATACGCTGCTTCCGAATAATCATGATCCACACCTTGACCACGCTTGTATAATAAACCAAGATTATATTGTGCATTTGCATTCCCTTGTTCAGCTGCTAATCGATATAATTTCGCTGCTTCTTGGTAATCTTGAGTAACGCCCTTGCCACGTCTATATAGCAAGCCAAGATTATTTTGTGCAAATGCATACCCTTGGTCAGCAGCCTGTCGATACCATTTTGCAGCCTCCTGAAAATCTTGAACTACACCTTGGCCATCCTCATATAATAAACCTAAGTTGTTCTGTGCGATTGCATTCCCTTGATTCGCTGATAAAAGATACAGTCTTGCAGCCTCTTGAAAGTCTTGAGTTACACCTTGACCATTAAAATACATCACCCCTAGAATATTTTGAGCAGTTCCATTACCCTGCTCTGCCATATGACGAACTATTTTTTCTGCTCGTTCAAAGTCACCGGTAAAATAAGCACGTTTAGCATCTAATAATTTGGCATCTGATAACATATCAGCCGCCGACTGGGTTACCAATATTAACGTAAGCAGATTACTCAACAGCAACCACTTTAGTAGCTTCCGCATATTCCTTTTTCCTTTCTGTTTTCCATAAATTTATATATGAAACATGTAGAGCCCATCATTCTATATTTTAGACTAGTCCCACCTTATTTTTCTAATCTATCCACAAAAATGGAAGATTGCTAGTCGCTCAGAAACATATGACTTTGGAGAAGTATGTATATATCTTTTGTGTAAACTAAAAAATGGAAAAACTGTAGTCATATCATATAAAGAAAGGCCACTAACATTATGCAGCATACCTGACAAAAATGATGGTCGGTTACTTAACCTTTTAGATTGATAGTCTAATAAGCAACAATAAAGATTAATTAGCACATGAATAATATACCCTTGGAAAACTAATATTCAAAAACTTGCGCGTATCGTAAAACGAATATTGCGTGGTTCTACAGGATGTAGATGCCTATCTGCGACAGGTGCTGGCTCTCCAGATAATTGGGATTCATAAAAGAATTGCGTATCGTAAGGCTTGCTCCCTATCAAATTGAAAACATCAATTGATACCTGAAAATACTTTGCAAAGCGGTATCCAGCGCGCAAATTGACGAGTGTAGAACTACGACCAACTTGTGAGTTGTTTTTGTTCAAAGGCCTAGATCCAATATGGCGCATGCGTATACTTCCAAACAAGCTACCGCGATCTATAGATAAGCCAATTGACGCAACACGTGGCATAGAACCAGGAACGTGACTGCCTAAAAAATTATTACTACGGAAGCGAGCACGAGAAAAGGAAAGATTCGCATCTATGACCATCCAACTGAAAGGGCTCCAATAGTTGGTTAGTTCGATACCTCTTCGCAAGCTTGAACCACTTGGCTCGGTGTTACCAATATCACCAACGAATAGCAATTCCGAGCCAACATGCAACTGCCAAAGTGACACAGATGTCCGCAGACCCGGCACAATGGCAGTACGAAAACCAACCTCATAACCCCAAGTACGAACTAGCGGAGTCACTTGCTGAATTGGAACCATCGGATTGTCAGAACTGACTCTGTTCGTTATGCCACGCGCATCGTTACTGTGAAAACCACCACCACCATTTAGGTAAAACTCTGTCTTGGCCCACGGTCCGAAGACAAATGCTAATTTAGGAGTTACCATATCGCTGCTCTTTTTTCCTGAGTTAACAGCATTATTACTCTCTACATCAAAATGATAGAAATCGTTACGTACACCAATTACGGATCGAAACCATGGTAACCACTGCATACGATTCTCAGCATAAAATGAAATATTGTACTCATTTAAAATGTCTCGTCGCACAATACCTGACTGAAAATTTCCGTTAGAATCCACTTTTGCTAAAGGGATACCTCCTTGTGTAAGAAAAAGACCAAGTGGATCAATGTTATCGTAGCGCATCTGAAAACCAATTGTGTTTTCCACTTCTCGATTTCCCAACTTACCAAACCAAGTATGACTACTATTAAAACCCCAAGTATTCCGGTTTTCCTCCTGTTGTATCTGATCACCCGCAGCTGGAAAATTAAGAAAGTAGGTAAAATCAGAATTCATTCTAAACTCAGAACGGACATAATAGGCGTTCGCACGCGTTACACTTAATTCGTTTTTACGAGCCCACTGGCCTGATAAACTGTACCGTGATGTATCCAGACTATCACTTGGATTTAGCGAACCAAATCGTCCAACGATTCCACCCTCTATAGCACGTTTGGGTATCTGATTTGTCACATTACCGTCGGCTTTGTATGCCATAGCACTAATTTCGAAACCATTATCAGACGCACCTTGGCTATAACGCGTAATAAGACTAAAATTACGAAAATTCTGTTTTACATCCCACGG
Organism: Nitrosomonadaceae bacterium; assembly: GCA_024644425.1. Taxonomy (GTDB): domain Bacteria; phylum Pseudomonadota; class Gammaproteobacteria; order Burkholderiales; family Nitrosomonadaceae; genus BJGV01. Next base: position 1,425 of record JAHELA010000097.1, on the reverse strand, counting down.
CCCATCATACTTCTTGAGTTTTAAGCCAAACAAAAGATTTCCATTACCAATTTTTGGTGAACTTGCAAGTAGGATACTATGGTAATCAAATCGCCCTACAGTGTACTCAGCTATAGTTTTAGGTAACACACGAACATAGTTTAGATATACAGCGCCTGCTGAAGAGAAATCTCCTTCTTCTGCAGAATAAGGTCCTTTCTTATAGCGCACACTTTCTAGTAACTCAGGAATTAGGAAATTGAAATCTGTGTATCCTTGACCATGTGCATGGCTACGTTGGTTAATCTGTATGCCAGCCACAGTTGTTAGAAAATCGGTGCCATGATCTAGAGCAAATCCCCTCAGAAATAATTGATTAGCTTTTCCTCCGGAGGAATCTAGATTTACAATCAACCCGGGAACACTTTCAAGCACCATACCAGGATTAAGTATTGGTCGTGAAGCAAGTTCTTTCTTTGTAACAATCCCCTCACTTGCGCTACTTGCTGTGCCAACAAGATCATCGGACCTAGCCGTTACCTCTACAGGATCTAGGGTTGGCATATCGTCTGCTAAAACCTGTGTCGAAATTAGAATGAAAATATATAAGACTGAAAAACTAAGGATTATACGAAGTTTTTCTCCTTGATTATTCATTTAATGAAATTGAAAATTTTTGCGTAGAAATTAACCAATTATAGTTGAGACTTATTATCATTTAATGAAATCATCTATCTTCTGATATTAATTAACAGTATAACTATAAATATATAAACAATAAATAGATTATAGTTAAATTTGTTTTAAGTACTATTATTGAGAAATATAGATGAGAATTATTTACACTAAAGAAGTTTCTTATTGTAGATATGAAAAAATGAGCCATTTTTATAAATATTTGTTAACGTAAATTGGATTTAAGTATTTGCCATTATTGGGAAATTCTAATCATTGCTCAAAAATTATCTTTCACAAGGCCCAGATAATAAATGAAATGTTGACTATAAAAATTTTCGTTTTATGATTAGTATTATTAAAAAATTTACTCTTTCAATTTTTGGAGGAGAAACATGAATAAAATAGTTACACTTATATTTCTATTTATCTCTACGATAGCGTTCTCAGCACCACCGATACTAGTAGATCAAAAAACTGGTAAGTATCTTGGTAATCTAAGTACCAACCAAGACGATCCCGACTCAGTTAGTAACCCTCACGGTCGATATGGGTCTCAATATTCTGAAGACAGTATCAACAACCCTCATGGAAAATATGGTAACCCCCAAAGTAATGACAGTCTAAATAATCCATATGCAACTAACGCCCCGATAGTCCTTGATCAGTACGATGACTAAATCACTGAATTTACCTTAAAATATTGCAGGAAATTATTTTCAGGAATTTGGAGGTTTCTGTTATGGGCAATTTGCCAAACTGCACCTCTTT
>JAHELA010000007.1 GCA_024644425.1 Nitrosomonadaceae bacterium | reverse complement strand
CTCCAGCACTCAAACGTGCTGATGCAGGCATTGCAATGGGAATGAAAGGTAGCGAAGCGGCCAAAGAAGCTGCTGAACTTGTCCTGGCTGATGATAACTTCGCTTCGATTGTTGCAGCTGTATGCGAAGGGCGTACAGTATACGATAATATCAAGAAAGTTATTAGCTGGACGTTGCCGACTAATGGTGGCGAATCCTTGACGATTATTGTTGCTTTACTTTTTGGCTTTACACTGCCGGTTTCTCCTATTCAAATTTTGTGGATTAACTTAATCACTGCAAGTACTTTAGGTTTAGCGCTAGCTTTTGAGCCTACGGAAGCCAATACCATGCGCCGCCCACCACGCCCTAGAAAAGAGCCTATTTTAACAGGCGAGTTAGTGTGGGAAATTGTACTTGCATCAGTATTATTTTCTTCTTTTGTGTTCAGTTTATATAACTATTCTATCGATAAGGGATACTCTGTGGAATTAGCCCGTACCATTGTGCTTAATACGTTAGTGACAATGGAAATTTTTTACCTATTTTTTATACGAAATATTTATGGTACATCCCTTACCTGGAAGGCGATACGTGGTACAAAGGTGGTTTGGGCAACAGTTATAATAGTTATGACTGCGCAGCTTGCCATTACTTATCTGACGCCGTTACAGAAGGTATTTTCCACAGAGAATGTATCATTTCTAGATGGCGCAATAATAATCGGGGTAGGTGTCGTTTTGTTCTCTACCCTCGAAGCAGAGAAACAGCTACGTTTATATTTTAAGCGCAAATTAAGAAGTGTTTAGTTAAGGTCAATATATTATGTTTAAACTGCTTTAATCTGAACACAAAAGAATTATTTATCACCTACTATTTTTCATACTTCTTTAATTTTTGTTGGATTTCTGTTTATTCCAATAACGAATCAATTTAGTACAATATTTTTTTAAGGATATAAGCCAAGTTTATTCTATGATGTTTTTATCTGTTCCATCTATAGTGTAATGACACGTCTAATATTAGTTGAAAAGGCTATAATATAGCTTTTACAACTTAGTGAATAATATTTCCGTATAGAAGTAAATAATTCTATATATTTTTTACCTCTTACCTGGAATTTTTCATGAAGAAATACTGCGCTTATCAATTCTGGTCATTCATGTACAGATTGAATCTATTGGCTGCAGGTTTACTTGGATGCTGGCTAAAATTAAATATATCTTTTAGGTTTTAATATCGTTATGTTGGCTTCTGTTGCTCTAAGACCATTTAATCACATACTGCTTCACGAAAGTTGGGCTAGCAAACGGCTTCAACTGCATGCTAGAAAAACCGTACGGTTTAGTATTTCACCCTTTCTTGATATCAACTTGACTGTCCAGGACAATGGTGAATTATTATCTGCGATAAGTGATGTTACTATCGATACAAATATAACTATTATTTTTGATTTACTGCCACGTATGCTTGTTCATGATGAAGAGGCCTATAGTAAAATTAAAATATCTGGTGATAAAGCATTTGCTGAGGAACTTCTCTTTATTAGTAAGAATCTACATTGGGATGTAGAAGAGGAATTAAGCAGAATTATTGGTGACATTTTTGCACACCGTGTCGTGCAGGCTAGTAAAGATATTAAGCAATGGCATAATAAAGCAATTCTTAATCTATCAGAGGCGCTTGCAGAGTATTGGACTGAAGAAAAGCCTTTATTAACCAAATCTACTCATATTCATGAATTTATTAGTGAGGTTAATAAATTAAGAGAAGATGTGGAGCAGTTAGAAAAGAGGGTCGAAAAAATTAGCAGGCTAGAATCTTAATAATTTTAAAAGAATATTTAGCAACGGATGAACTATTGTTCATAAAATAAATGCGTTTTTTCCGCCTTATCAAAATACACACTATTGCCTTTCGTTTTGGTCTTGATGAATTTTTTCCAGACCATGGATGGGCGCGTATATTACGTGCTCCAATTAAGTTAGTTACGTTCTGGCGAAAGCTTGATAGACCTCGCGCTGAACGTTTGCGTTTAGCGCTAGAGGCATTAGGCCCTATTTTTATAAAATTTGGCCAGATGCTCTCTACGCGACGTGATTTACTTCCAAATGACATTGCTGATGAATTAGCTAAACTTCAAGATCAGGTTCCGCCATTCTCTTCTAGTCTCGTACTTACTACACTTGAGCGAATATATGGTAAATCTGTTAACGAAGTATTTTTGCGATTTGAGCATGAGCCAATAGCTAGTGCTTCGGTCGCCCAGGTACACTTTGCAGTGTTACATGATAATTCTGAAGTTGCCGTAAAAGTTTTACGTCCAGGAATTGCTAAAGTTATAGCAAATGATATTGCATTAATGGAGACTGGTGCATGGTTGGTTGAGGCTTTATTACCTGATGGTAAACGCCTAAAGCCACGGGAAGTTGTGTCAGAATTTGCACATCATTTAGATGATGAGCTTGATCTCCTGCAAGAAGCTTCCAATTGTAGTCAACTGCGACGGAACTTTCTTGATTCGCCATTACTGTTGGTGCCAGAGGTTTATTGGGATTATTGTGATTCTGGAGTCATGGTAATGCAACGCGTAAAAGGTACGCCAATCAGCCATGTATCAAAACTACGTGAACAAGGTATAGATATTCCAAAGCTTGCTAGAATGGGAGTTGAAATTTTTTTTACACAAGTATTTAGAGATGGCTATTTCCATGCGGATATGCATCCAGGAAATATTTTTGTTGGAGAAGATGGACGGTATATAGCTGTTGATTTTGGAATCATGGGCACACTTACTGACGAAGACAAAAATTACTTAGCACAAAATTTCCTAGCTTTTTTCGACCGTGATTATAGGCGTGTAGCGCAGGCACATGTTGAGGCAGGTTGGGCTCCAAAAGATACAAGAGTAGATGATTTCGAAAATGCAATTCGTGCAGTATGTGAGCCTATTTTTGATAGGCCACTAAAGGAAATTTCTTTTGGTCGCGTACTATTCAGGTTATTCCAGACTTCACGAGAATTCCATGTCGAAGTCCAGCCGCAACTGGTAATGCTGCAAAAAACACTTCTAAATGTTGAGGGACTTGGGCGGGACCTTGACCCAGAACTAGACCTGTGGACAACAGCTAACCCACATTTGGGAAGCTGGATGTCCGAGCAAATCGGTTGGCGTGGGATGCTTCACCGTATACAAAAAGAAGCACCTAACTGGGCCGTAATGCTGCCACAATTTCCGCGTCTTATGTATCAAAATTTGAATGAGAATCGTACACAAGAGCTAGAAAAAAGAATGGCTGAATTATTAATAGAAGAGAAACGGCAAACTCGTTTATTATTTATTCTGTCGATACTAATAATATCCTTGATAGTTTGGCAAGTATGGCCATAGAAGAATTATAAGAAATTGCTTTATAAGATCGTCAATGAATTTTGATAGAGTTCCTGTATTTAAAATAGCAAGGTTATGGCATTACTCGAAATCCATGACGTGACAAAGCACTTCGGCGAGTTCGCCGCAGTAAATAGTGTCAACATTGCTATCGAGGCAGGAGAGTTTTTTACCTTGCTAGGACCCTCTGGCTGCGGAAAAACAACATTGTTACGTATGATAGCAGGATTTGATCAACCTGATTCTGGCCAAATTTTACTAGATGGGGTCGACATAGTTAGCATACCGCCTGAAAAACGCCCTATCCACACAGTTTTTCAAAGCTATGCATTATTTCCACATTTGACAGTAGAGAGTAATATTGCTTTTCCACTCAAGATGTCTGGCAAAACGCCAGATGAAATCAGATCTAGGGTAAAAGAGTCTTTAGATAATGTGCGCCTAACTAGCTTTGCAAATCGATTTCCACACGAATTATCAGGTGGACAGAAGCAACGGGTAGCATTTGCAAGAGGACTCATTAACCGTCCTCGCCTCCTGTTGTTGGATGAGCCACTAGGTGCATTGGATGCAAAGTTACGTGAGGAGATGCAAATTGAGCTTATTAATTTGCAGCAAGAGGTAGGAGTTACATTTATTTTTGTTACTCACGCTCAAAATGAAGCACTAGCACTTTCACATCGTATTGCAGTAATGAACCAGGGAGGCATTGAGCAAATTGACGACCCTTCCAAAATCTATAACTTTCCTAGGAATCGTTTTGTTGCAAGTTTTATTGGCAAAATAAACATGTTAGATGTACAAGTTCTTGAAGCTACGTCTCCACAACTTAGGCTTTCTGTGATGGGACTAGGCGAAGTAGCAGCTCCCTGGAGGCAAGGAATCAAGACAGGAGATAAAGGTGTTATAGCTATTCGTCCTGAGCAGGTACAGATCCTACATTATTCTGAAAACCTAGGTGTTGCGGATCATTTTACTGGAAAAGTCCATGATTATCTTTACGTGGGAGATGTTACTACTTATATTGTGGAACTTTGTAATGGGCTCCTTATTGAAGCATTGCTACCAAACTCAACCCCAGGGCGAGCAAAATTATTCGAGATCGGTGACTCAGTGGTAGTAACTTGGCAATATGAAGCGAGTACTTATCTTAATGGCTAAAGCAGAAATCAAGGGAGGGAATATTACAAAATGGTTGGTTAGTGGTCCACCACTATTGTTCTTAATAATATTCTTCGTTGTTCCTAGTTTGATAATGATAGTAACTTCATTCCGTTATCCTGGAGAATTTGGTGGATTAGCTCCTCTAATTGCACCAACAGGAGAAGTCGGTGGTGAGTATGGTATGACTCTGGAGACATACCAGTTTTTTTTGAGTGATACTCTCTATATAGAAATATTCCTCAAATCTTTTGGTGTTGCTGCAGCTACGACTTTAATCTGTCTCATAATGGCTTATCCAATTTCGTTATTGATATCCCGTAGTGAAAAACGCTATCGAAATTTGATGTTATTGTTGGTAATACTTCCATTTGCCAGTAATTTTTTAATTCGTATTTATGCCTGGATGATTATCCTGGGTCCAGAATCGATACTTAATCAATCTATCAATACTATTTTAAATATGATTGGAATTGCACCAATCACATTACTTTTTTCACCTTTCGCTGTACTAGTAGGTATGGTATATGTTCATCTTCCGTTCATGGTGTTGCCTTTATACACAAATCTAGAAAAACATGATTCTTCTTTGTTGGATGCAGCTCAAGACTTAGGGGCCAGTAGATGGCAACGGTTCTGGCGTATTACTTGGCCATTATCGCTACCAGGTGTATTTGCAGGTTCTGCTTTAGTATTTATTCCTGTATTAGGTATGTTCGCAGTTCCTGAGTTACTTGGCGGTACTAGTGACATACTTATAGGAAATTTGATCAAAGATCAATTTCTTGGCACCCGGGACTGGCCATTTGGGTCCGCATTATCAATTATGTTAACGCTAGCAGTGTTATTTTTTGCTGGGTTAGCTTCATGGTTTGCACGTCAATCAGGAGCAATGAAGCATGCAAATTAGTAATCTAAGACTTTGGATTGCTGCAGTACTAGTTTATGCTTTTCTCTATATTCCACTCGTCATCGTAGTGGTATATTCATTTAATGATTCTAAGTTAAATGCTGAGTGGGTAGGTTTTACACTGTTCTGGTACGAGGCACTGTTTAACAATATAGAAATGCTTGCAGCAGTACGCAATTCATTGATTATAGCTGTCAGCGCAAGTATTTTAGCAACAATACTTGGTACAATGGCTGGCCTTGCGATACATCGATACAAGCTCAAAGTGTTACCTGTAATCGTATTTACACCTATTGCGATGCCTGAAATATTGCTAGGAGTATCACTTCTATTGTTTTTTTTGCAGGTACTTAATCTGACGCTTGGTTTAGTATCCATCATTATCGCGCATACTACGTTTTGTATTGGGTTCGTGGCCATTATCGTGCGGGCAAGACTAAAAGATATGGACTGGTGTATTTTTGAAGCAGCACGCGATTTAGGTGCTTCTCCTTGGCAGAGTTTTCGTCTCGTTACGCTGCCACTAATTATGCCCGCAGTGATCGCAGGCGCCCTTATGTCATTTACTTTGTCTATAGACGATTTTGTTATAACATTTTTTACCAAAGGTGTGGGCGAGCCAATTCTTCCAATCCAAATTTACACCATGATCAAGGTTGCTGTTACTCCAGAGATAAATGCTATTTCATCTTTATTAATGCTACTTACTCTGGCTATGATTATAATTTCCACTAAGCTAGATTCTAGTGTACTGAGAGCGGGGTCAATACGATGAATCTACTTTATATCTGTATGTATGTTTTTGTTGCCTTATCAATATTTTCTATACAACCTTCTGAAAGTAATGCTGGCCAAGAGAAATATACTGTTTCTACTTCAGGAGAGGAAGATGTCCTATATTTGTTTAACTGGAACAACTATATTGCGCCAGAAACTGTAAGACACTTTGAATTATCTTGTAATTGTAAGCTTTCTCAAGACTATTATTCCGATAATGAGGAAATGCTTGCAAAGCTTGCGGCTGGCGCAACCGGTTATGATCTTATTGTTCCTACCGGGAATGCAATGGATTCGCTCATACGACAAGGTGTGTTAAGGCCCCTAAACAAATCATTCCTGTCAAATCTTAAAAATATAAATTCCGTATATCTTAATACCGTATTTGACCCTCAGAATAAATATTCTGTTCCATATGCATTTACTCTGACTTTACTTGGTTTCAACCGAAAAAAAATACAAGATTTAGATTTACCCACAAATACTTGGGCGATTATTTTTGAGCCAAGATATCTGGAAAAAATAAAGGGAAGGGTTACGGTACTTGATAGTCAGCGTGAATTGATGGCTGCAGCACTTAAATATTTGGGTTATTCAGTTAACGATACTGATGAGGAGCATTGGAATCAGGCTAAAGAAATGATAATACGCGCTAAACCTTATTGGGCAGCTTTCAGCAACACTAGCTACATTAGGGAATTGGCAGTGGGTAATCTATGGGTAGCACACGGTTATTCTAATGATATGTTTCAGGCGGCGCTTGATGCTAAAAGAACTGGAAGGAAATTTACTATTGATTATTCGGTACCAAAGGAGGGAGGAGTGCTTGCACTTGATAGCATGGTGCTGCATCAAAGCGGTATGCGCCCTGATTTAGCTCATCAGTTTATAAATTTTATTTTAGATGGGAGTAATTCTGCAGAATTAACTAATCTGATAGGTTCAGGTAACCCTAATATAGATGCAATTAAATCTATTCGCCCAGATATATCAAGAAATAAAGCAATATTTCCTGATAAGAAAATACTCGATAGGTTAGAAATGCTTCAAGATTTAAATCGAAATCAACGAAGATTATTAAGCCGACTATGGACTGAAATAAAATTAAGATAGCAAATTTTTTAAAGGATATTTTTATATCGATCTGTCAAAGAAATAACAATGTTCCAGTATAATATTTACTAAATCATTCTCAAAAATTCTGATGAGCTATTATCAACAACATGTTTTCTTTTGTGTTAACCAGCGAGAGGAAGGGGCATTATGTTGCAATGATCACAGTGCCCGAGAGATGCGTGACTATACTAAAGATCGTATTAAAAGATTAAAACTAGATCGCAAGAGGAAAGTTCGCATCAACATGGCTGGTTGCCTTGATCGATGTAATGAGGGTCCAGTGATTGTGGTTTACCCAGAAGAGGTTTGGTACACCTATGTAGATAAAGAAGATATTGATGAGATTATCGAGGAACATCTAAAAAATGGCCGTATTGTTGAGCGATTGAGAATTTAATACATAATTATTCAGATTTGTAATGAAGCATCATTCTTAAGAATAAATGATTAAATCACTTGTGTGAATGGGCCTATATCCAATTTTAGAACAGCTAAATAATTGGAAATTTTATTTGAATGAGCTGATATTTAGTTAAAATTATATTTTAGCTTTTACTTCAATTGCATTGTTAAATTCATTTCTTCCTAAAAATCTTTTTGTTTCTGGTCCAGAAGGTAAGCTTGAAACAACCCTAGCCGAGTTGGATTCCAAAAACCGGAAGGGAATTGCTGTCATTGCTCATCCCCACCCTCTATATGGAGGGAGTATGGATAACAAGGTAGTGCATACCCTATTTAAGGCTTTATATGAGCTAGGGTTTACTGTGGTTAAATTCAATTTTAGAGGTGTGGGTAATAGTGAAGGGGTTTTCGATAGGGGCGTGGGTGAAGTAGAAGATGTAGTTTCAATAGTTAAAGAATGCCGGAAACGGTTCGATATGCAGTGTAATTTACCGCTATTACTTGCTGGATTCTCATTTGGTGGTGCAGTACAGACTCATGTAGCACAAGGTCTGAAACCACAAATTTTGGTGCTGGTAGCACCATCGGTAGAGCAATTCAGTGCGCCTGCTATTTCTACTGTTTCCGACAAGTCATTGATTATTCATGGAGATCAGGATGAAGTGGTTCCACTCAAAACAATATTATCTTGGGCTACTCCTCAGAATCTACCAGTGCTCGTGATTCCTGGTGCTGAACATTTCTTTCACGGTAAATTACATATTCTCAAACGTGTTTTACTTGATTCATGTCAATTATAGTTGTTAGCTATTGAATAGAGTATAAGATGGGTCTTCAGATAGTCTCTGGGATTATTATTAATTCGAAATTTGAACATAGATAGTAGTTTTTTTGCGTATTAATTAAGTTCTAGATGAGAAAGTGATAAAAGCATTCTTTAAAATTTTAGTGTTAGTATTTGGGTTGAATAGTGTGTTGTCATATAGCCAGACATTATCTATTTGCTACCATGCTAATTGTTTCAAGGAAGCAACTTTTGAGGTTTCTTCAAATACTCGTCATCAAATTTCGGCAATTTTTTCATTAGTATATTCAGCTGAAGGGGAGCGTGAGGCCATTCGTCATGCTGTGCGAGAATTATATTTAGAAGCGGCTAAATACAGTCCAATTGCTTCTGATCTTGGGGGTAATTTTCGTGATATGTCTGAAGATGGACGTATGGATTGCGTTGACCATAGCAAAAATGATTCTACATTTCTTACTTATTTGCAACAACAAGGGTGGTTACGTTATCATCGAGTGGGCGATATTGTTTGGCGAAATCCGCAGATTATCAATTTACACTACGCAAGTCAGGTCATTGATACCAGTACTAATGCTTCATGGGTTATTGATACTTGGTTTCTAGATTTCGGGGAATTAGCTGTAGTAATTCCATACGATCAATGGAAAAGTGGCTATTCACCATAATTCTAGGTGGGTTAAACTAAAATATTTAAATTAAACTACTTTTATAAAGCCCAAACTAAATTACTATAAGAAAATTATAATTTTATGAATCCGTGTTGTTCTAGTTTGCTAAAGAACTAGTGGAATTTATATTATGCTTGGGATTTATTCTAAGGTGTATTGTATTTTTAAGGTGGACCAAGGATGATGAGCGGATAACTATATTGATAGTGGCTTTATTATATGCTGCATATTAAGAGTTATGTACTTACATTCATGCACATATTCTCCTATGGCAGGATGTCAAGTTTGATGTAGGACAGTTTTAGACTTATAGATTTAAGAAGAGGGTGCTTAGAGATGAGCTGGCTTGAAAATATAGAGCTATGCGGAGAGATTGTAACCTTAGAGCCCATCGGAATGAGACATGTTGAGTCTTTGAAGGCTGCAGTAATGGATGGAGAATTATGGAAGCTTTGGTTTGCTAGTGTACCTTCACCAGATCAAATGGAAGACTATGTGATTAATGCTATTGAAGGTACGAGAAATGGAGATATTGCCTTCGCTGTTAGGCATAATGAAACAAAAAACGTAGTTGGAACAACACGGTTTTATAATGTTGATGAGTTCAATAAAAGGCCAATGCTTGGCTACACATGGTATGCTAAATCGGCGTGTAGAACAGGAGTAAATAGTGAGAGTAAATATCTATTACTTCAATATGTCTTTGAGAAGAAAGAGGCCCTCGCGGTAGAGTTTAGGACTCATTTGTTAAATGAAGTTTCCAAAAAAGCAATTGAAAGATTGGGCGCAAAACGAGATGGAGTCTTACGTAGTCATAAAATAATGGCCGATGGTTCAATCCGTGATACGGTAATTTATTCGATTCTCCATGAAGAGTGGCCAATAGTTAAAAACAATTTACTGAGTAGACTTAAATAAGAATATACAAAGAGCAATTTTTGCTTTATTAGTTTTTATCATATGTGGTTATGGTTTAATTTAACTAGTCACCTGATTGCCATTATTACAGAAAGAATAGGTTAAATTTAATTAGAACTTTGAATCATATTATAATCACGAGATATATTGGTCTTATGGTTGTAATAAAACCCAGAAAGAAAATCTTAGTAAAGTAAAACGTTGTTTACACTATTGAGTTGTAGTGGCACTTATATAATTTCTGGTAGAATTATATATTCTAGAGTAGCACCACAGAAGGAAGAGGAAGCGTTACCATGACATATGTTGTAACCGAAAGTTGTATTAAGTGTAAATATACTGATTGCGTAGATGTTTGCCCAGTAGATTGTTTCCGAGAAGGCCCGAATTTTCTGGTAATTGATCCAGAAGAATGTATAGATTGCACCCTATGCGTGGCCGAGTGTCCGGTAGAAGCAATTTTTGCCGAGGATGATGTGCCAACAGAGCAACAGCATTTTACAGCACTCAATGCTGAATTATCCAAAACATGGCAGTCCATTATCGAGAAGAAAGATGCTCCGCATGATGCTGACGATTGGGCGAAGGTAAAGGACAAACTAGATATGTTGGAACGATAGTCGTATAGCAGTAGGCTGTGTGGCCACATGTCTTTCATTCAAGAATTTCCGCAAGTTTTACTCGCTGATGTTTTTTCGCATATCTCTGATGGGCAAGGGGATGGTGTTACGGTTGTCACACCTAATCGACGACTTGCATCGGCACTTAAACACAAATTTGAAAGTAGCCAGATTGCTCAAGGACGTACCACCTGGGATACTCCTGATATTCTGCCAATTACTGCATTTATTGAACGAATCTACAAGGACATCCTTTATTCCGAGCAAGCAAGCAAACTACCTACTTTACTTGCTCCTGCACAAGAGCAAGCTTTGTGGGAAGATATCATTCATGATTCAGACCAAGCCACAGTTTTACTTGCTGTTCCAGAGGCAGCACAAATTGCACGCAAGGCGTGGCAGTTTATTCACGCATGGCAACTCATTCCACAACTTAGACATTTTCCTTTAAATGAGGATTGTAAAGTATTCCAGGTCTGGTCAAATAGCTATGAGCGCTCTACCAACCGTAAAAAGCAAACTGACAGCGCACGTATTATTGACCTGGTAGTCGGATTATTGGAACACACTGAAGTCAAGAAACCTAATTATTTAGTTTGCCATGGTTTTGATATCGTTACACCACAGCAGAATGCATTATTAACCAGACTTTCAGATATTGGTTGTGAAGTAACATCAACGTTATTACAGTCACAATCTCAATTGCCAAGTGCCAACGTACAGCGTATCAGCTGTGTAGACAATCGTGATGAAATTTATCATGCTGCAATGTGGGCTAGAGCACGAATTGAGGCTAATAATAAAGCACGTATTGGTGTAGTTGTTCAAGAGTTTGCCAAGTATCGCAGTGAGATCATACGTATTTTTAGCTCTGTGATGGAGCCCGATGTACGGCAGTCATTGCCTGGTTCTACTCGTCGAATTTATCCCTTTAATCTTTCCCTTGGAGCGGCCTTAGTTTCTTATCCACTTGTCAGTACAGCGTTTTTAATACTCGAACTAGCTGGAAAGCATATTAAATTTGAGTGTGTGAGCAGTATACTTCGCTCGCCTTTTCTTGCTGGTGGGGAGATTGAAATGACAAATCGTGCACTGCTCGACGAAAAATTACGTAAGCATGCCGAGCCAATTATTACACTTGAACGCTTATTTAATCTGAGCAAGAGAGAGCAGAGTAGTGCTAATTGCCCAATCTTCATACAGCAGATATCTGTTCTTGCAGAATTTCGTAAAGCAAATTTGTTTGGCATGCAGGCGCCATCGGTTCTAGCCAAGGCCATCTCTGGCGTACTTCAGATTTTTGGTTTCCCGGGTGAGCGTTCTCTCGATTCATCGGAATACCAAACCTTAAAAAAATGGCATGAAGTCATTGCTGAGTTTGCAGTACTTGATCGTATCGTTCATCAAATCGGATACACCGAGGGGGTAGCACGACTACAACGTATAGCAGCAGAAACACTTTTCCAGCCAGAAACGCCTTATGTTCCAATCCAGATTTTAGGTGTGTTCGAGTCTGTAAGCATGGAGTTTGATCACCTATGGATAATGGGACTATCAGATACTGGGTGGCCGCCCCGTCCACAAACAAATTCGTTTCTGCCAATTGAGCTACATCGTTCGGCAAAACTCCCGTTTGGGTCAGCTACTGAATCACTTGAGCTTTCCCGTCGTTTTACTGAAAAATGGTTATGTGGAGCAGATGAAGTTATTCTCAGCTATCCACATTATGGAGATAAACATGACGATCAAAAACTCACCCCCAGTCCGTTGATTACAGAGATTGTTCAGCGAAAGCTAGAGCTGCCAACTTATACAAGTCACCGTGAACTAATCCATCATGTACGTCAGTTCGAGTACAAGGAAGATAATAAAGCGCCAGCGCTTGATCAAGCAGCTATGGCCGATAGTGTAAGTGGTGGCACTATGGTGATAAAGGATCATGCGGCTTGTCCGTTTCGCGCAATGGCTTTGCATCGTCTGAGTGCAAAAGGATTAAAGTCTGTACATATGGGTTTAGATGCGATGGAACGTGGTGTCCTGGTACATCGCATGTTGGCACGAACATGGAGTCATCTCAAGACCAAGAGTGTGCTTGATACGATCAGTGATAATGATCTTAAGGTAATTCTGCTGGATGCAGCTAAGGAGTCGATTGCAGGTATTCAGCGAGATCGTTCGACAAAATTCTCAAAGGGTTTTACAAAGATCGAACATCAGCGTTTGGTACGATTGACACTTGAATGGTTAAATGAAGAAAAGAAACGACGTGGTGACTTCAAAGTCATTGCAATAGAAGACCAACGTAGCATCAAGCTCGGTGGATTCACATTAACTACGCGTCTCGACCGTGTTGACCAACTTAATGATGGGCAGATTATCATTATCGATTACAAAACAGGGGTTTCATCAGTTAATGCCATGTGTGGCGAGCGTCCGGATGAGCCACAACTACCACTGTATCTTGTCGCTTCTGAGCCGAACGCTACTGCAGTTTTATTCGTACTAATAAAAACAGGGAAAATGAAATTCATCGGGCTAGCGCGAGACAGAGATCTTTTGCCTGGTGTGAAAGCTAACCCCGAATGGAAACAACTAGTTGACTCCTGGCGTACTAATCTTACTCGCATCGCCGTTAGTTTTTCTGAAGGCGATGCTTGGGTTGACCCCAAGAAATATCCCGACACATGTCGCAACTGTGACTTACAACCTTTTTGTCGCATTTATGAGCGCATTGAAAGTGCATATACAGAGCATGAGGATGGTGAATGAACAGTGCTGCACATATTTCAGATTTTGATGAGCGTCGCCGTGCACTTGATCCTACTTGCTCGTTTATCGTTCAAGCACCAGCAGGATCAGGCAAGACCGGGCTTCTGATTCAGCGTTATCTTATGCTACTTGCGCATGTCGAATCTCCAGAAGAGATAGTTGCAATCACGTTCACAAAGAAAGCTGTAGCAGAGATGCGCGAACGAGTACTCTTAGCACTTGCTAAGACCAGTAAGACTCCCGAAACAGAGCATGAGAAATTAATCTGTACGCTAGCTGGTGCAGTTTTAAAGCGTGATGCTCAGGCAGGTTGGAATATTATGGATAATCCAGCACGACTGCGCATCCAAACTATCGATTCACTGTGCGTTTCACTTACGCGCCAGATGCCGATATTGTCTAAATTCGGTTCCCAACTAGAGAGCATAGAGGACGCGTCTGATCTTTATCTTGAAGCAGCTCGTGCGACTATTGACCTAGTCAATAAAAAGAATCTAGTGACGCATGATATTGAGCGGTTACTAAATCATCTTGACAACGATGTGACTCGCTTCGAAAAACTACTCTCCAAAATACTGGAGCAGCGTGATCACTGGTCTCGTCATATTCATAAAGGAAAGGATCGCGATGGGCTGGAGTCGGCACTACGAAATTTGCGGCATGAAGCACTTAAGCGCGTACTCAAAATCTATCCCAAGTCTATGCAAAATGAAATGATCAAGCTTGTGCAATACGCTGCCACTAATCTTAAAGAAAGTAGCAGGAATTCACCGCTCGCTATTTGTGAGAAACTTAGCGCATTACCTGGCAGCGAGGAACATGATGTCCCTTTCTGGCGTGGCATAGCTGAGTTGCTTACAACAAAGGATGGTGGGTGGCGAGCAATGTTTACCATTAGCAATGGTTTTCCTCCAGGCATTACCAGAGATGAGAAAGAACAAGCAAAACTATGGAAAGACCGTGCGCTTACATTGATTGACAAGCTCAAGGAAAACGACACCTTACGCCAATGGTTACATGAGCTACGCGATCTTCCACCGCCTACTTACACCGACATTCAATGGGAAGTGCTTGGTTCAATCACCCGTTTGTTGCCACATGCTGTAGCACAGCTCAAGCTTGTGTTTCAAGAGCGGGGCAAAGTGGACTTTACCGAAGTCGCTCAGGGTGCGTTGTTTTCACTAGGGAAGTCCGAAGCGCCAACTGATCTTGCGCTTGCTCTCGATTACCGCATACAGCACTTGCTGATCGATGAGTTTCAGGATACATCGATCAGTCAGTATGAGCTGATTGCTAAGCTTACAGCCGGATGGGAGCCGGGTGATGGGCGCAGTTTGTTTGCGGTTGGCGATCCGATGCAATCAATTTATCGTTTCCGTGAAGCCGAGGTGGGATTGTTTTTACGTGCCCGTACTGAAGGTATTGGCAGCGTTGCATTGGAATCAATCGTTCTACATGCTAATTTCCGATCACAGCGGAGTATTGTCAATTGGATCAATGAAACATTTCCGCAGATAATGCCAAAAAGGGAAGAAGAAGATATTTCTGTCGGTGCGGTATCCTACACAGCATCAGTTGCAACACAAAAGGCGCTAGATGGAGAGGCGGTCAGCGTGCACCCGCTTTTTAATGGAGATCATATATCAGAAGCTAAAAAAGTGGTTGAGATTGTCATGCAGGCACGGCGCAATGATCCCTCTGCCATCATTGCTATCCTAGTGCGTAACCGCACTCATTTATGTGAAATCATACCGCAGTTAAGAATCGCCGGACTACGTTTTAGTGCAATTGGTATTGACCTACTAGGTTACCGACCAGTGGTGCAGGATTTACTGGCACTAACACGAGCATTAACACATCTTGCAGACAGATTAGCGTGGCTTGCAGTGCTGCGTGCACCATGGTGCGGTCTCACACTTACCGATCTCTATGCGCTTTCCTCAACACACACTACCCTTGTCTCTGACACTGTAGGTATAGAGAATAGTTTACGAGAAAGTCGTCAAACAGTGTGGGAATTGCTCAATGATGAAGTGCGCATATCGGCAGTCTCTTCTGATGGCGTTGCGCGATTGCTGCGCATACGAAAAGTGTTAGGTTGCTGTATTGATAACCGTAATCGGAAATCTCTGCGTGCAACTGTTGAAGCAGCGTGGCTAGCGCTCGGAGGCCCAGCTTGCGTTAAAGATACTACTGATCTCGAAGATGCAGAGATTTATTTCGATTATCTTGAGGGACATGAGAAGGCAGGCGGCCTTCCTGATCTTGAGGTATTCGAAAGAGGGCTTACCAAGCTCTATGCGTTGCCCGACCTAGAGGCTGACAACACACTGCAAATTATGACAATCCACAAATCCAAAGGACTTGAGTTTGATTGCGTGATCGTACCTGGCCTAGGCCGTCCTCCGCGTAGTAACGAAAAAAAGCTGTTCAGGTGGATGGAGCGACCATATATATCCGATGAAAGAAAGAGTGCGCGTGCTGATTTGTTACTTGCGCCAATTCTGAAAACTGGCGCAACCAGTGATCTCATTTACTCCTGGTTGGAGAAACTTGATCGCGCGAAAGAATATTTTGAAGACGAGCGTCTTCTCTATGTTGCAGTAACACGTACAAAAAATTTTTTACACCTGTTGGGTAGCACAGTTCTTACTTCTGGCATTAATGGCTCGGTCGAATTAAAGCCGCCTTTAGAAAAATCACTGTTGAGCAAACTATGGCCGGCGATCCAACCAATTTTTGTCGAAGCCGCTTCACAGGAAAAATTTCCGAATATTAGAAAAAAAATTAAGGGAGAAGGGGAACACTCAATTGATCAAGTACTACGTCGCCTTGCTACTGGTTGGGTATTCCCTACTGCGCCTCCAAGTGTAAAGTGGAGGCCACCAAAGCATAGTTTGTGTCCGCAAGAAATTGAATTTTCATGGGCCGGAGAGACAGCACGTCATATTGGGAGCGTTGTACATCGGTGGTTACAGAATATTGCCGAAGATGAGATAAAAGGGTGGGACGCGGTTCGGATTGAAAGGTTACGCAGTACTTTTAAAAAGAATCTAATTGTATGTGGAATGAGTGGTAGTGACAATGATATGGAACTTGCGGTTACCCGCATAACAACGGCACTTATCAATACAATAAATGATAAACGCGGCCAATGGTTACTTGGCCAACAGAAAAATGCCCAGAATGAGCTACATATGACAACAACAAGCGACGAGGAGATTATAAGTCTTGTAATCGATCGTACTTTCTATGGTATAGACGGTTATCGCTGGATCGTAGATTACAAGACCAGTAGTCATGAAGGTACGGACGTTGAGTTTTTTCTTGATCGTGAACAAGAGCGTTACCGTGCCCAGCTCAATCGCTATGCTAAATTAATGCGTGAGACTGATGACAAACCAATTAAACTGGGATTATATTTTCCGTTACTTAATGGATGGCGAGAGTGGGTAAATGGTGAGTAAATAAGAAACTATTTCAGTATAACTGGGACTCTAGGTATTAAACCTAGTTTGGTATATATTAATCGTATGCTGGTTTTGTAAGTAAGTGTTTATTTATTATTGTATTTTCCACTTATTTCATTTGAATACAATGAATTTTCTATTTCGGCCTTGTGTTATGATGGACATCATTTCTGGTAAAAATAATTAGCTGCATGCTAAACATAGATCTGCATTGCCATTCAACTGTTTCTGATGGCTTGTTAACACCTACAGAGTTGGTAGAGCGCGCCGCTACACGTGGAGTAAGTGCGCTAGCACTTACTGATCATGATGATGTAAGTGGCTTGAGTGAGGCTCGGTTAGCTGCTGTTGAAAAGAACATTACTTTTATCAATGGCGTGGAAATATCTGTTAGTTGGCGACGTAAAACACTGCACATTGTGGGTCTCAATATAAATCCAGAATATCCACAATTATTACAAGGCTTAAAGGATATTCGTAGTGGGAGGGTATTGCGCGCGCGTAGTATTGCCGCACAACTAGATAAATTCAATATTCACGGTAGTCTAGAAGGGGCTTCTTCTTATTCAGGAGGAAAGGGGCTAATAGGACGTACTCATTTTGCTCGTTTTCTGGTTGAGCGTGGATATGCTAAGGATGTGAAATCCGTATTCAAGAAGTATCTAGTCAAAGGCAAGCCTGGATATGTGTCACATCAATGGGCTTCGTTAAGCGAAGCAATAGAATGGATATGCGGTAGCGGCGGTAGGGCTGTAATCGCTCATCCAGCACGGTATAAACTTGGCAAGGATATACTAGATGAATTGTTATTTGAGTTTCGTACGCTTGGTGGCTCAGCTATAGAAGTTATTACTGCTAGCCATACTCCTGAACAGTCCCTGATGTTCGCACACCATGCACAGCGACTAGGCTTACTTGCTTCTCGTGGATCAGATTTTCATGGGCCAGGAGAGAGCTACTTTGATCTAGGACAGATGCCAGAATTACCTGTTGGATGTAAGCCTGTATGGCATGATTGGAATAAGGTAACGTAGTGAGGCACGATGTGTTTCACTATAATGATTTAACATTGAAACTATAAATTAATTTTAACGTGGCACAATTTTTTTCTATTCATCCAAACAATCCACAGTCACGCTTGATTCGCCAAGCAGTGGCAATTGTGCGCGCTGGAGGAGTGATTGTATATCCAACCGATTCTTGTTATGCATTTGGATGTCAACTAGGAGATAAAAGCGCCATGACTCGTATTCGCGCTATTAGACATATAGATGAGCAGCATCACTTTTCCCTAGTGTGTCGTGATCTAGCCGAAATATCGCACTACGCTAAGCTTAACAATAGTCAGTATAGACTACTTAAAACTAGTACACCAGGCAGTTATACATTTATACTTGAGGCTACGAGTGAAGTTCCTCGTCGTTTGCAACATCCTAAGCGCAGTACAATTGGTCTCAGGATTCCTGATCATCCCATGGTTCAGGCATTACTAGAGGAATTGGATGAGCCATTATTAAATTCTACCTTGATTCTACCTGGAGACGAATTTCCCCTGAATGATCCAGAAGAAATCCGTGATCGTCTTGAGCACCAAGTGGAATTGATACTAGATGGTGGTTCCTGTGGTTTAGATATGACAACTGTGATTGATTTAACTGGCGATAAACCAGAGTTAATACGTAACGGTAGGGGTAGTCTAGATCCATTTGGTATAGTTAATGGATAGCATTATTCAGGACATTGATAGGATTATTCAGGGCATTGCTATTTATGCACTTCCAGTGATACTTGCCATTACTTTGCACGAGGCGGCTCATGGTTACGTAGCGAAGCAATTCGGCGACCTTACCGCCTATGCTCAGGGACGTGTTACCCTGAACCCCCTACGACATATCGATCCAATCGGTACAGTTATTGTACCATTGCTGCTTCTGGCAGTTAGTTCACCATATTTATTTGGTTGGGCAAAACCAGTACCAGTTAACTTTGGTAACCTTCGCCATCCAAAACGTGACATGCTCTGGGTAGCTGCTGCAGGACCGGGCGCTAACCTTTTGATGGCGTTCCTCTGGGCTCTAGTTATTAAGCTTGGCCTAGCCATACCGGAAAGCAATTTGGCTGAGCCAATGATATTAATGGGTAAAGCTGGTATTTTTATAAACGCAATACTATTGGTTCTTAATTTACTACCATTGCCGCCTTTGGATGGGGGTCGCATAGCAGTAAGTCTGTTACCTCATCGCATAGCGCATCGTTATTCTCAAATTGAACCTTATGGATTTATTATTCTACTGATCTTGTTGTTTACCGGTGTCCTGGTTAAAGTCATAGGACCTTTTATAATGATTACCATAAGTATAGTTGCATGGTTTGTTGGACTAATTTGATAAGATATTTAGCCACTGAATAATCAAGGATAGAGTAAGATGTTTACAGATCGAGTGTTATCTGGGATGCGTCCCACGGGTAGTTTACATTTAGGGCATTACCATGGTGTACTGAAGAACTGGGTGGAATTACAGCAAGAATTCGAATGCCTATTTTTTGTTGCTGATTGGCATGCTCTTACCACTCACTATGATGCACCTGAAATTATTGAGCAGAATGTTTGGGACATGGTGGTAGATTGGCTGGCGGCCGGAGTAGATCCAGCCCAAGCTACTTTGTTTATACAGTCACGAGTACCTGCACATGCCGAATTACATGTGCTTCTTTCTATGATCACACCATTGGGCTGGCTTGAGAGAGTGCCAACTTACAAGGATCAGCAAGAAAGATTAACAGATAAGGATTTAGGTACTTACGGTTTTCTAGGATATCCTCTATTGCAAAGTGCAGATATTCTTATTTATCGTGCTAACCGTGTGCCGGTTGGCGAGGATCAAACGGCACATATAGAGTTTACACGTGAGATTTCCCGTCGTTTCAACCACATATATGGTAAAGAGGCTGGGTTTAGGGAAAAAGCTGAGCTGGCAATAAAGAAGCTTGGTTCTAAAAAATCTAAAGTTTACCGAGAACTACGAAATCGTTATCAAGAGCAGGGGGATAATGAAGCATTAGATGCTGCGAAATCATTGCTCGATGAACAACAAAGTTTGAGTATGGGAGATCGGGAAAGGTTATTTGGCTATCTTGAAGGAGGCGGTAAAATGATCCTATCTGAGCCTGAAGCAATGTTAGCTCAGGCATCAAGAATGCCAGGTTTAGATAACCAGAAAATGTCCAATTCTTATAATAACACCATTAGTTTGAGGGAAGGGCCCGAGAGTGTTAGAAATAAGATTCGTACCATGCAAACTGATCCAGCACGTATACGGCGTGGCGATCCTGGTGATCCAGCTAAGTGTCCAGTATGGCAATTTCATTTAGTTTATTCTGATGATAAGCTTAAAAATTGGGTTCAGCAGGGCTGTAAGAGCGCAAGTATTGGTTGCTTAGAATGTAAACAACCAGTAATTGACTCAGTGTTAGCGGAGCAACAGCCTATGCATGAGCGTGCCAGAATGTACGAGGATGATCCTACATTAGTACGTAATATCATAGCAGATGGTTGCGAAAAAGCAGATAAGTTAGCACAGGAAACTATGCGAGATGTAAGAGAAGTAATGGGTTTAAATTATTCTTGATTCTTGTACTTTATGAAGAGAATAACCATCGACTGGTACTGTATAATAGAGATTAGTTAATGTAGTTTTTATTTCAGTATGAGTCAATTTCCTAATTCTACTGATACTAATCCTATTGCAAACATCCACGGCGAACCGCTGATGGAGTTACCAAAGGGTTTGTTTATCCCACCAAATGCTCTGGAGGTTTTTCTTGAGAACTTTCAGGGGCCACTGGATCTCCTTCTTTATCTTATTCGTAAGCACAACTTAGAAGTCTTGGATATTCCAATGGCCGAGCTCACACGGCAATATATGGCCTATATAGAGATCATGCGGGCTAATCAACTCGAGTTAGCAGCGGAATACTTACTAATGACTGCGCTTCTGATTGAAATTAAATCGCGAATGCTGTTGCCGCGTTCCACTGTTAGAGAGAACGAGGAAGAAAGTGATCCACGTGCAGAACTAGTACGTAGATTATTGGAATATGAACAGATGAAGCTGGCTGCACTACGACTAAATGAAATCCCTCAGGCTGAACGAGATTTTACACTTGTTCAGGTTCTTATTGAGCAGACAGTAGTTAAACAATTGCCGGAAGTTAATGTACATGATTTACGTAACGCATGGCTTACACTAGTTGCACGTGCCCAAGCAAATCGCCATCATCGTGTTACTCGAGCTGAGCTCTCGGTACGAGAACATATGAGTCGAATTATGCGTAATTTGCGAGGCCATGAATTTATAGAGTTTTACGAATTATTTGGCCCCTCTATAAGGGTGGCTGAGGTAGTTGTAATTTTTCTTGCGTTGTTGGAACTTGTTAGGGAAGGCCTAGTAGAAATCACACAATCTCAATCCATTGGAATTATTTATGTCAAATCAATCGACTTCCTCAATGCTGTCTAAATCTTCTGAGCCTATTGACCCTGATCAAGTTAAGAGGGTATTAGAAGCAGCTTTACTTACTAGTCAGGATCCTCTGCCACTATCGGAATTAAAGAGACTATTCGATGATGAGCTAAGTACAGATATTTTGCGAAAATTTCTTGAGGAATTACGTGAGAAATGGACAAAGGGAGGTATAGAATTAGTATGTGTTGCCAGTGGGTGGCGTTTTCATGCCAAATTAGAAATCCAGGAATTTCTTAACAAACTAAATCCACAAAAGCCTCCGCGATACTCACGTGCAGTATTGGAAACACTTGCTATTATTTCATATCGGCAGCCGGTAACACGGGGGGATATTGAGGAAATTCGTGGCGTGTCAGTTTCTAGTCCAGTACTCAAAGTTTTGGAAGCACGTGGTTGGATAGAAGCTATCGGGCATCGTGATACTCCAGGTAGGCCAATTTTATATGCTACGACCAAGAGTTTCCTTAATGATCTTAATTTACGTTCTCTAGATGAGTTACCCCCATTGGAAGACCCTGGATTACTTTTTGAACAAGGAAAAAATATGGAATTGTTACCTATTACAGAACAAGTTTCCGTCTCAGGTATTTCTGAAACATTACATCCATTGCAAGGATTGAAGGAAGAAACAAGCTAAAATAATATAGTGAACAAGTAATTTTTTTAACATAGTAAAAAAGGTGTTGGCTAATTTTGTTTCAGATGAAAAAGACTAGGTGGAGGGTATATATGCGAGCAATCTTAGTGGCTAATCCTAAGGGCGGTAGTGGTAAAACTACGTTAGCAACAAATTTAGCTGGTTATTTAGCTAAAGAAAATCAGCGGGTTGTTATGTGGGATCTAGATCAGCAGAAATCATCGTTAAACTGGCTTGCTTTGAGATCTTCCGAACTACCAGCTATTACTAGGTTAGGTTTAGAGCGCAGCGAAACGTCCCAAAGAGTAATGGAAAAAAATGATTGGCTTGTATTAGATTCCCCAGCCGGAATTCAGGGGAAGAATCTTTCTCATGCTTTAAAGCTTGCTCACAAAATTATTGTGCCAGTTCAACCATCAGTATTTGACATGGTTGCTACACGTGATTTCATAGATCGGTTAATGGAAGAAAAGACCATTAATAAACATAAAGCTTTTATTGGGATAGTTGGGATGCGTGTAGATCCACGTACTCGTGCAGCATCTACACTAGAGCAATTCTTATCACAGTATAATCTACCTATACTTACCTATTTGCGCGATACTATGGTGTATGTTAATTCTGCTTTTAATGGCAAAAGCATTTTCGATTTACCGTTCTACCAAGCTGAACGTGATTTAATGCAGTGGCAACCACTTACAGCGTGGGTTAGAGAATAAATTTCAAAATTTAAGATTGTGTGGTTTCATCAACTAATAAAAAAACCGATCCACCATCCCGTCATATGACGGGGGCGGATCGGTGTCATGCCTGTCTTGCCTTATAGCTTGGTAAAGACTGGAATAACAGGGCCAGCTATGCTGTTGATATTGCGATCA
>JAHELA010000096.1 GCA_024644425.1 Nitrosomonadaceae bacterium | reverse complement strand
GATACCATTTTGTGGCTTTAAAATAGTTCTGGGCTACTCCTTCTCCTCTCAGGTACATTTGGCCAAGCAACCCTTGCGCTAATACATTTCCCTCTGTAGCTATAGGATGAAGTAACTCCAGGACCCGGGTATAATTCCCTCTTTGATATTCCGTTATTGCATCTTCAAGGCTATCTGCTTTGGCAGCACTGCTACATATCAGCAATGCCGTAGTCATAAATAAAAGCCATTTTTTCATTGTCCATACCTCTCATTAGTTACTTAACATTTAGGATATGTCTAGCACCGATCGGTACATCTTCAAATTAGTCTCGTGCATAACAACTATTATTAAGTATTCCTCTTAATTAATTATGCTTAGTACATTACTAAAACTTACAAGTTATTTCTGTAATAAAAATCACATAAAAATTCCTTTTATGTAAGAGGTAGTTTTTCACATTAAATATTTTCTCTTTCACATAAACTAATTTATGTTGCTTAGCTTTTCTTAAAGCTATATTCAATATAATAAGGAGAGCATTTTGCAGACATTCATTGTGAATGAAATTGACAAATCAGCATGGCAACATTTGGCAGATCAGGTTTCTCCAGAGTTTCAGTTTATGGATAAAAACTGGTATTCATCATGGGAATCTAAGTATCTGCCATATAAACATCCTGATTCGTTGGTAAAATATATTTCGATACTGGATACTAGCAATAAATTACAAGGTGTTTATCCTTACATGTTGGTATCAAAATTTGGTATTAAAATACTATCTGCAGCAGGTTTCTATTACCCATTTAGAGTAATTCTTCACTCTACAAAATTAACTTTAGGTTGTGCAAACGCTTTAGTTGAAACAATTCATTATGAAATTAAAGAGAACATTGTTCGAATAGGTCCGACAGGTATAGATCAGCCAATTAATCAATTATTAAGATCAAAATTTAGTGATTTAGGGTGGATGTGTCATGAAATAAATCGAGGAACTCAACAAGTTATAACGCTTCCAAGTTATGTTGAGAAATTTAAGCAGTCACTTAGTAAAAATTTAAGTAAGAATTTAAAAAGAAGATTTAAAAGATTGCAGGAGCTTGGTGAAGTAACTATAGAAAAATTTAATAATTGTTCTTCTTATAAATGGGCTCAAATAATAGATGATTGTTCAGAGATAGAAAGTCAATCTTGGTTGTTTGGTGATGCTGATGGTAAGACTCGAATAAAGGGTAAAGAAACTTTCTGGAAAAGTTATTTAGAAAATAGTGATGCTCAAAAGCGTGTAAGTATTTGGATGGTGAGGTTAGATGATCGTCCAATATCATATACATTGGCGATTGATTCAGGATTAAGTCGATATAGCATTTCTGGCCAGTATAATGCCGAGTTCAAAAAATATGGCATAGGCCTTTTTGCTGACTATGAAATGCTACAAGATGCTATTCTTTCGGGAATCAAGACCGTTAATCTTGGTGATGGAGATGCAGCATATAAAGATCGATGGGGCGCAAAACCTGGGGCACAACTCGTCGACTATATTTATTTTCGACCCAGTTTGTTTGGCCGCTTACTATATTTCGTTTTAAATGCTTCGAAAGCAGTGATCAGCTAACTAATGGAAGCTGCAACACACTCTATGTCTCATCTAAAATTGAAGCTATTGTTTTTGGCAAACAGAATCAATCTGTCAGAACAATATAGCGAAAGATGTGATCATCACCCAGGAGATTTGTTTTTCACTTCTGAAATTTTGGTTTGTATTCCAGTTTTTTTTGATAGTGCTTTGCAATTTTCAATTTCTTATTTTGATCGAACTTTGAGTTTTCTTGGCCTATCGTTGCTTGTACCATTGCTCCAGCATCATCAATACCCAAACCATAGTGCCATGGTATCCAGCGTGTTCGCCCAGATGTTGTTTGAGTAATTTGTCGATAAAATCAGCATGAATAATATTGCGTGACTTCAAATCACTTAAACTATCTGTTGCCAGAGTTTGTAAGGGTTTGTGATGCTGAAGCCACACCCCAAAAGGTAAGCCAAATCCATGTTTCTGTTTATTAATAATTTCATTTGGAAGGAATCCCCGGAGTGCTTCCTTAAAGAAATAACGGAGCTTTGTTCCTTTAAGTTTTAGATTTGGTTCAAGCTGAGCCGCATAAGTGACAATTTCATCATCAAGAAAAGGGAAAGCTACCTCGATTCCAGCAAGTTCACATGATTTGACAACTTTTGGTAAATCATTATCAGCAAGAGTAAATTTAAGATCAAGACTAAGCATGCGGTTGATTAGACTCTTAGCATGATTTTGGTAATAGGTTTCATTTATGAGCGCTATCGGTTGTTCTGGGTTTATATTTGCAAGAAATTCTGATGTAAAGACTTCCTTGTGACCATACCGGCCCAGTAAATTATAGGTTTCAGTACGTGCTGGCATTGGTATCTTTGCTTGTTCAATATAGCTGCGTGCTTTGGAAACTACTGGTAAATTAGCGCCGCCAGGAATACCAAAAACAAGTGGTTCGACAATTAGTTTTCGTAAAGCCGTAGGAAGATATTCGTATAGAGAAAATATATACTGTTTCGCATAGCGTACATTGCCACCAAACAATTCGTCTCCTCCATCACCTCCAAGTAGTCTGGTTACGCCATCATCTCTGGCTTTACATGCGCAATAAAAAGTGGGTATTGCAGATGAGTTACCAAAAGGTTGATCAAAAATTGCAGCTATTTGTGGGATTGCCGCGACAATATCGTCTGGGGTAACGTAGTATTCATGGTGTTCTGTGGAAAAATGTTTTGCTGCGATACGAGCATATTCCATTTCGTCATATCCTGTCGCTTCAAAGCCTATTGAGTAAGTGCGGGCAGGGCGATCATTTATTTCACTCAAAATTCCTGCAATTGTTGAACTATCAGTTCCACCGCTAAGAAAAGCACCAACTTCCTGGCTTTTTACTGCTTTACGTACACTAGAACGTAGCACTCTAAGAAAATCTTCCTTTAATTCTTCAAATGGTCTTTGCTTGGTTTCTGTAAAATTTATTTCCCAGTACTTGCCAGTTTTCACGCGACCGTTCTTACAATTTAGGAATTCGCCTGGCAGAAGGCGTTTTTGACCCTGATAGATTGAACCAGGGCTGGGTATCATGTGAAAATAAACATAATTATATAAATTTTGGGGGTCAATCTCTGATCGTGCTAGTGGATTTGCTATGATTGCATCTGCCGATGTACCAAAGACTATCCCTTCTTTTGAAATTTGGTAGGAAACTGGTTGGGTTCCCATGTGGTCTATTGCTAAAACAGCTTCCCCAGAACTTTCATCTAGAATACAAAGAACAAACGTACCAACTAGACCTGCAAATGCTTTTTCCCCATCATCCAACCAATTTATTGCAAGTGTTTTAGCTATACCGTCAGTATGGGCAAGTTGGGCCAGGTGAGAGTTCAAAAATTGGACGCGTCCCCATAGAGCAACCATGAGCCCCTTGTTTTGGTACAAGTGAGTGTTATCATCTTTGGCAGCTATCGCCAGTGCACTGTTTCTCCCAACTATTATCTGAACCTTACTATTATCAAAATGAGCAAGTGGCCTCGCCATTCGTTCAACAAGTTCCCGATTTTCAGTGGTTGTCGAACCTTGGCCTATCCAGCCACACAGCCCACTCACAACGTATCCTTAGTTATCTTATGCATCACTATCCTAATTATTAATTACTTCTTGTCGACAAAAAATTTAATAATCCTTACCTAACTATTTTACATAGTGTATGTGGGAGAAAGCTTTTCCAACAACTTAATGAAATTGTTAAGTGAACCAGTTTATATTTGTTCTACAAATTCAGTTTGTGATCGAATAGACGGGTAAGGGCTGTTCTGTTCAGTTGCCAAATTATAATTTTTATTAAACTAGTACCTCCATGGGTGGAGGATGATTGAGGAATGCTGTTGGACTCGCTGTTAAGCCGTAAGCACCAGATTGGAACACGACAATTAAATCTCCAACATCAGCCTTGGCCATTTCAATTTGGTCAGCTAGTAAATCTAGTGGTGTGCAGAGTGGTCCAACTACTGAGACATTTTCTCTCTCTTGGCCTACAATTTTGTTACCTACAACTACTGGGTAGTTCTTACGGATTACCTGACCAAAATTTCCGGAAGCGGCTAAGTGGTGATTCAAGCCACCGTCTGTTATTAAGAATACTTGCCCTCTTGATTTCTTGCGCTCAAGTACTCGGCATACATAAATACCTGCTTCCGCGACGAGATATCGTCCAAGCTCGATCGCAATTTTTGTATTAGTAAGCTGTTGTTTTTTTTCATCTAGTAGGCGGTGTAAATTTTTACTTACAGAAATTACATCCAGATCTTTTTCACCGGGGAAATAAGGGATACCGAATCCGCCACCAATATTCAGTATACGAATTGGATCAGGAGCATGTTCTGCTAAGCGTAGGCCAAGTTCTATGGTTTTCTCTTGTGCTTCTTGTATAGCAGCGGCATTCAAGTTTTGTGAACCACAAAATATATGAAATCCTTCAAAATGTAGTCCGAGTTTATTAATCTGAGCAAGCATAGACGGGACGCTTTCTGCATCAACGCCAAACTGCTTTGGTCCCCCGCTCATTTTCATACCAGAGGACTTAAGTTCAAAATCTGGATTTACACGAATTGCTACTTTTGGACAGATGCCAAGACTCTGTCCAAAAGTAGCAATTCGTTCCATCTCTTGCTCCGATTCCATATTTAAAGTGATCCCGGCTGCAATAGCACAGCTTAGCTCATTATCTCTTTTACCTGGGCCAGCAAAACTAATCTGACTTGGAGATATAGGGGTATCAAGGGCAACCCCCAACTCACCTACTGAAGCTACATCTATTCCATCTACTAGATTAGCTATATGCTGCACAACTGCAGGCATAGGATTGGCCTTCATAGCATAGTGGATATGAACCTCAGCTGGCAGGTGGCTACGCAAGAGAGCAACCCTATCCGAGATCAATTGTCGGTCGTAAGCATAAAAAGGAGTTTTACCTACTCGTTGTGCTAAACGGAGAAGTGACATGCCACCAACTTCTAAGCAGTCCTCACTCAAAGGAAATTGAGTTATGGGAGCATGTTTTGGATGAATATTTTTCATGATTTATCTTTGATAATGGTGTCCTTTATTTCCTGGGAAAGGAGTTTTCGATCAATCTTACCATTGGGGTTACGTGGTAGGTTGCCATCCTTGAGTAGAATCTTGCTAGGTAGCATGAAAGCAGGAAGGTTTAGTTTGCAAGCTGTCAACACTGCGTTAGTATCAAGATTGGTTCCTTTCCGAGGCGTTACGATCACAACTATGGCTTGCCCTAGCACAGGATGAGGGATTCCAATCGCAGCAGCTTCTCCTACAAGACCAGTTCCATAAATCACTTCTTCTACTTCGGTGGGACTAACGCGATACCCTGAAGTTTTTATCATTTCATCTCGGCGGCTAATGAAATATAAGTAGCCTTCTTCATCAGCTCGCACGGTATCACCAGACCATACAGCTATTTCTGGAATGGTAAGTCCAGCTTCCCGCTGAGGAAAAGTTTTAAAACGTTCCGAAGTTTTTTCCAAATCGTTCCAATATCCCATGGATACCAAAGCACCTCTATGGACTAATTCTCCTGGTTCACCAGGAGTGCATTGTGAGCCATCTTCTCTTAGTACGAGAACTTCAGCATTAGGAATTGCTTTGCCTATTGAATTCGGTCGTTTATCCACTTCCTGTGGAGGTAGGTAAGTCGAGCGGAAAGCCTCAGTGAGACCATACATCAAAAATACATTTGCTTTGGGAAAGATACTACGCAGCTTGCTCAGCGTTGCCTGAGGCATTGCTCCACCAGAGTTAGTAATGTATCGAATTGATGAAAC
>JAHELA010000095.1 GCA_024644425.1 Nitrosomonadaceae bacterium | reverse complement strand
TAACGGCAATCACCAGTAAACATTGATTAGTACACATCAATGTAGCTCATCATACTTCGCGAGAATGAGAGGAAATCGTCCTTATAGAATCAAGATTAGAAACAAGGGTGGGTACCACTAGCATTAGATTTACCCCTCCCCCATGTTAGAGGTTCTATATCCCCCTACATCGACTTTAATTTTTAGTGCAAAAACAAATCAACTAGTGAACGATCCAAAACCTCACACTTTTATTATTATTGCAGTCTGGAACATGGTACGTTCTTGGTCTGGTCAAAAATTCCATTATTGAGAGAAT
Organism: Nitrosomonadaceae bacterium; assembly: GCA_024644425.1. Classification (GTDB taxonomy): domain Bacteria; phylum Pseudomonadota; class Gammaproteobacteria; order Burkholderiales; family Nitrosomonadaceae; genus BJGV01. The sequence continues at coordinate 5,591 of JAHELA010000095.1, read as the reverse complement.
ACCTGATTTTTGTAAAGTAGCTAAGGAAAATTCAATTTCTCTATTTTTTGAGAGCTTTGTTTCCGTCAAAAGCGGACACTCGTTAGTATGACTTTGTCATGGGACACTGGTGGGACACTCAGAGACAGAAAACCAGAATAAAGGACAACACACTACAACAATCGAAGAAGAATAATTCCTTGATTGTATTGTTCTAGTTTGTTGCTAGGTGTTGTAGTTTGTTGATTACAGGGGACTCATAATCCCTTGGTCGTTGGTTCGAGTCCAACCAGACCCACCAAATCTTAATAAATTTGTTATTCATATAAAAGTTTGCTTTGTGACGAAAGCGGACTTTCAGATGCGTTTTATATTTCAGTACTCTCCAACAAGATTAATATTCATTGAAACTAATTTTCTATAGTGAAGAAATACAAACGATTGAAACTCTAAGTATAGAGTTAAAAGCTACCGTTATATGTAATATGAAATTTAACTGGCTTTCCCTGACTATAGAAAGGAAATTGCACGATGAATCTTTATGAAATAGCTCTTGGTGAGAGAAACCGTATCTACTATCTAACAAAATTTGAACGATATGATCAGAAAGGCTCAGGACTAAGGATGAGCTGGAATTGGTCTGCTTTCTTTTTTAGTTATCTTTGGGCGCTTTACCGAAAAATGTATGGGTGGTTCTTTACTTACATGGTGGTCATTGTCTTGGCAGTAATTCTAGATGCCTCTGGTTATTTAGATTTTACTCGCGTTCCCGGACTGGCAATAATTGCTACTATACCAATGTGGATTGTATTCAGTGTTTATGCCAATTCACTGTATCATAAAAGTATTAAGAGGAAGATTACGAATGCGCAGGCAAAATTGATTGAGGAGCCTAAATTATTAGAATACCTTCGTCACAAAGGAGGAGTTCATAAATGGGTTATGTGGGCATCTATTCCAATTATTATGTTTCCTATTTTTCTTCTGATTATTTCTATTCCACTTCTTGATCGTTAGATATTGAGCGTCTGCTTTGTGCCAAAAGTGGACATCCAGATATGACTTTGTCATGGGACACTGGTGGGACACTCAGAGACAGATAACCACAATAAAGGGCAATACACTACAACAAACAGAGCAGAATAATTCATTGATTGCATTGTTCTAGTTTGTTGTCATGTGTTGTAGTTTATTGATTACAGGGGACTCATAATCCCTTGGTCGTTGGTTCGAGTCCAACCAGACCCACCAGATAAAACAATAGTTACTGCCCGCAATTAGAATCCTAATGCCAGAATGGTTTGTTGATATAAACCGTTAAGTTTAGTTGATGCGACGAGCTAGGGATCGGTATTTATGCAAGATTGACGCTGCGAGAAAAAAGAAAATCCCCAGACTAAATTCAATATAGTTTAGCGCGTTGATGCTGATGATATCTAACCACTGATACCCTTTTTGTAGGTTCATTCCTAAAAATCCGATTAGTGCAACCAACATGAAGATCATGCCTAATGTTCGCATAAAAGGAACCAGTAACTGTTTATAAAACAAACTAATAACTATAAACCCGATAGCTGATGTTACATGGACGAAACCATAGATCTTGCAGCTTAAAGAAAGTGTCTCCATTCCATACCCATACGCAGAATTTACAATACATCCGAAAATAGGTAGGCATAAAACAATCGCGACAAATAACCACTCTATGGGAATTGATTTATTTTTCATATTATTCTCTCTAAAGAAGTTATCTGTAATTCTCTTAACTACGGAAAACTTCTTATTAGCTTTAGTTTTCTGTATGTTTGCTTTGTGCCATAAGCGGACGCTCCACTACCTCAAATATGTCAATATCATGGGACACTGGTGGGACACTCAGAGACAGAAAACCACAATAACTGACAATACTCCACAATAAACGAAGTAAAATAATTCATTGATTGTATTGTTCTAGTTTGTTGTCAGGAGTTGTAGATTGTTGATTACAGGGGACTCATAATCCCTTGGTCGTTGGTTCGAGTCCAACCAGACCCACAAGATTTCTAATGTCAGATTGGACTATCGTTTATTGCCGCGAATTGTATTATGCACCTATTGCAAGATGACGGTTCCTCAAGTTTGATCCTAAAATACATAGTATGATTCCAACGCCGAACTGTACATAGCTCGTTAAGTTAAAATTAATAATAGCACCCCATTCCTCATCTATCCGTATGCCCATTCCGATAAATCCAATTAAGCTGATCAACATATAGGTAACACCAACTACTAGGATGAATTGAATTGATGCACTAATGTTCAGCTTAGTAATAGTGGCAAATCCAATCGCAGTTATCAGATAAGTGAGATCTTCAATCTCATTGGTTTTAAACAAGTCGTTCTCTACGGTTAGTAAATTAGGGATGAATCCTTTGGCTGCTAGTACAAGAAATATCACAGAGAATATCCAAGTTATTGTGGTAACATTTTTACGCATCTTGCCTCCTGCGAAGGTTTTTAAAAACATTCAAAATCTTATTTGTCATAGACAAAATTGTAATACTGAATAATATAAACAGTTTACGGAAAATAATGAGTAGCCTAAAATTTTGACTAGGACAAAAATCATAAATGGAGATGTATGCCACGCAAAGAGATAGTTCACTCTATAGGTACTGTTGAAAGTGAAGTTGGCATTTCAAGGGACGTGCTCAGAAAATGGGAGGCCCGTTATGATTTTCCCTCTCCAGGTAGAAATAAGAGAGGTGAGCGAATCTACAACCTAGATCAAGTTTCTCGTCTTCGCTTGATTAAACGCCTAATAGATACAGGCATTCGGCCTTCCATGGTTGTCCCTGAATCGGCTGGTGACCTGATAGCCTTGGCTAAGCAAATTCAAGTCAGAATCGATGGGGGAGAGGAGTCAAAAGTAGCGACAGTATTACTGCGCTGTTTACGCGACCATGATCTAGTGGGTTTACGACGGCAACTGCAGCATTTGTTACTGAAGCAAGGCTTATACAAGTTTATTTTGGATACGGTGGCTCCCCTTACTTACTTTGTGGGAGAGGCTTGGTCACAGAATGAGTTGGAAGTTTATGAAGAGCATATCTTTTCAGAGGTCCTCCAAGATGTACTTCGCAACGCGATGGATACCCTAACAAATGGTAACAAGGAGGGAGGGCCACGGATATTGCTTACTACTCCGCCTGATGAGGCTCATATGCTAGGTATCCTGATGGCGTCGAATCTGTTTGCTCTAGAAGGAGCATATTGTATTTTCTTGGGCGCTCAGACCCCCCTCAAAAACATTGCTAGTGCTGCACTCTCCCAGCGCATAGATATTGTGGCACTATCCTTTAGCCTTTCTTATCCTCAGCATCGTATTGCCCCGATCTTGAGTAAATTACGTGCTCTTCTGCCAGAGGAGGTTGCTATATGGGCAGGTGGCGATGGTGTATCGCATATAAGCAAGAAGCCAGCGGGATTGACCGTAATCCCTACCCTAGAAGGGATTAGAGAAGCATTTCTAAAATGGGGGAAAACTCGGACAGTTTAGCAAGTGTATTGCCACCAAGGGATTACTGTTCCAGTTGCCTTAAATATCCTTTATGACAATGTCATGGGACACTGGTGGGACACTCAGAGACAGAAAACCACAATAAAGGGCAACACAACACAACAAACTGAGCAAAATAATTCCTTGATTGTATTGTTCTAGTTTGTTGCTGGGTGTTGTAGTTTGTTGATTACAGGGGACTCATAATCCCTTGGTCGTTGGTTCGAGTCCAACCAGACCCACCAAATAAAACCCTAATCTAATACTAATTAGTAATTACTATTTGCCTATTCTTTTTGAATCTTTTTATCCCTTGCTACACCTTGGTAATCAGTGAGAAAACCGACCACGATAATAACTAAGCCAATTGCAATATAAAAATTTCTTGCTATCTCTTCATTTGAAAAGCCTGCGATAAAAGGCAGGGCGATCAGCGAAGGGCCTACTATGCGTTCAATCCAACCGTGAATAGTAAATGGAATTAGTTTAAATGCACCAAAAGGAAAATCAGAAGTAAGTGTAACTATCAGATGAACTACGGCTAAAATGTATGCAAGCATAGCTGGTAGCTGGCTCAATCCTAATAATGTTGGCGCCAATAGAAATATAGCGACGGTCAAAAAATCAAGATAACCGTGTGCACGTGGTGTGATTACTTTCATGAGAATTCTCCTGAATTAATTTGTGGTTACCTCATAGTCGCCACGGGTAGCACATTAATATAGTTCAATACTGACGTCTGTTATCTACATAACATAAATGAATCTAATTATAATTTTTATTATAAAGATTACTGAGTGCAGCATCATTAATACAAAGCTGCTCACGCGTATAGTCAAGCATTCCACGATTTCTAAAATCATTTAAGACTGTGCTCACCACTGAACGACTGGCGCCTACTAAATCCGCCACATCCTGTTGAGTTAAATGAATTTCCAATGCATACCCATGACTACACTTTATTCCAAATATTTCAGCTAATTCTAATAATGTTGATATAACACGAACCTCAACTGGCTGTGTTAGAACAGTTCGAAGCTTGCGTTCAACTTTCTGTTTGCGGGTGTATATCTCCTCAAAAACATGCCATGCTAACTCTGTTTGATGGGACATAAATGCCTTGAAATCATTTTTTGCTATACGATAGAATTTTACATTACCTAATGCCTGTGCACTTTCTTCTATTTCTGGGCTATCGGAATTATTTGAGAAGCTACCAATGATACTTCCTTTCCCAAGAACAGCAATGGTGATTCCAGTTCCCTCTTCTGTTACATAGGAGAGCTTAACGATGCCACTTTTTATCCAAAAGGCATCCGAACAATGAGCACCTTGGCGGTAAAGAAAATCCTTTTTTGAGGCATTGATTTCTTGGATAGAAGGATAATCCTTTTTTAATTTTCCCAAATCACATTCGAAGAGAGAATTAATTAAACTGTATTTAGTGTTGTTCTTTATTGGCGGCATATACAGGCCTCATTAAACTCTTAACCATTAATGTGTTCTGAAACTAATGGTAATTATCTACCTTAATTATCCAAGTATGGGTAATTATTTACTTGCAGGACAATACCATAAGGTATGTTGAAGCACAGTAGGGTCTGAATATCTGCATTGTGTCAGAATGAATATTCTGTCACATCTAATATGACATCATCATGGGACACTGGCGGGACACTCAGAGACAGAAAACCACAATAAAGGGCAACACAACACAATAAACTGAGCAAAATAATTCCTTGATTGTATTGTTCTAGTTTGTTGTCACTTGTTGTAGTTTGTTGATTACAGGGGACTCATAATCCCTTGGTCGTTGGTTCGAGTCCAACCAGACCCACATTATAAAACCTTAGTTTATCTTTTGATTAGCACCAACCATGTAGCTAATATGATCACCAATACGCTTAATTGAAATGGGGATACACCATGAACAATAGTCTACGCACACTGCTTGCTGCCACCGATCTATCTGCGCCATCGCGCTATACAGCGCAGCGAGCTGCCATGCTGGCTAGAGAGCTCGGAGCAAAACTAGAACTTGTGCATGTGTTGCAGCAAAACGTACTTGATGAAA
>JAHELA010000094.1 GCA_024644425.1 Nitrosomonadaceae bacterium | reverse complement strand
TGATGGATTTTTCAAAGCATCCTATTAATACTGATACAGTCAGATTATTAATAGCACTTGCGCGTCAACAAGGGCTTGAGGACTGGATTTCTCGGATGTTTCGTGGTGAGAGGGTAAATAATACAGAGAACCGTGCTGCCCTTCATAGTGCATTGCGAGGAGATCATCCTGTTATGTTGGATGGTGCGGATATCATGCTTGACGTTAGACGAGTATTAAAAAAGATGGATCAATTTTCAACTTCCGTACGTGATGGCGAGCTTAAAGGATACTCAGGTGCTCATTTCACTGACGTTGTTAATATTGGTATTGGTGGTTCTGACTTGGGGCCAGTGATGGTAACTGAGGCACTTAAGCCTTACAGCTCAAATCATATTACTCCACATTTCGTTTCAAATATTGATGGCACTCAACTGGTTACAATCTTAAAAAGGCTAAAACCAAAAACTACACTATTTGTTATTGCTTCAAAGACTTTTACCACACAGGAAACAATGGCGAATGCACGTGCTGCACGTGAATGGTTTCTGGTGAATGGGGGCAAAGAAAAAGATATTTCTTCTCATTTTGTCGCAGTTTCTACTAACCGTAAGGAAGTAGAAAAATTTGGCATTAATTATGACGGTATGTTCGAGTTCTGGGACTGGGTGGGTGGCCGTTATTCATTATGGTCAGCAATAGGGTTACCAATCGCGCTTACGATAGGTATGGAAAATTTTTATTCGTTACTCACAGGCGCTAGAGAAATGGACCAACATTTTACCACGGCTCCTTTAGAAAAAAATTTACCAGTTATACTTGGCCTTATCGGAATCTGGCAAATTAATTTTTTTGGTGTTCGATCTCATGCAATTTTACCCTATGACCAGTCCCTGCACCGTTTTCCAGCGTATCTACAGCAGCTTGAGATGGAAAGTAATGGTAAACGCGTAGATCGTGATGGTAATGAAATTGATTATAGTACTGGAACTGTAGTATGGGGCGAATCTGGAACTAACGGACAACATGCCTTTTACCAATTACTTCATCAAGGAACACAAATTATTCCAGCAGACTTTTTGGCGCCTTGTATAAGTCACAACCCAATTGATAATCATCATCAATTGTTATTAGCAAATTTCTTTGCGCAGGCTGAGGCTTTAATGTGTGGACAAAATAAAAGTGAAGTTTATGCTGAGGCTAGAAATGATTTATTAACGAATCATGCTACAGATGAAGTGTTTGAGAAGTTATTGCCACACAAGATATTTCCTGGAGATCGGCCTACTACTTCATTCTTATTTAAGAAACTGGATCCAAGAACACTGGGCTCACTTATTGCACTGTATGAACATAAGGTATTTGTACAAAGTGTAGTTTGGAACATCAATCCATTCGATCAATGGGGGGTAGAACTTGGTAAATACTTGGCTAGAAAGATTTTAGATGAACTGGAGCAGGATGAGCAGATAACGTCCCATGATTCGTCCACAAACGGGCTAATGGATTATTTCAAGGCAAATCGAAATTCGTAGAATTGTAACAATACAGATCCCCTGGAATATCTGTTATTTTTATAGTTTTATGTGATAGATACTGAGAGGATAAGAATGCAAATTTCTTAGCTTTTATAACAAAGTGAAAAACTATACGAAAAATATTTATATAAGATTGTGTGCCTATGCCGTCCATTGCTTTGAGTAAAGATCTAAGTGTTTTGTACATTACATCTGAGGTACATCCTCTAATCAAGACTGGTGGATTAGGTGATGTAAGTGCTGCGCTACCAGCAGCACTTCGAGCATTGGGAGCAGATGTGCGTTTGCTAATTCCTGGTTACCCAAAGGTACTAGCTAGTTTACGATACAAACGTAAGTTTGCGGAGTTTCCTAATCTCTTGAATTTCCCGCCATTTGTACTATGGTCAGCAAAATTGCCAAAAGGTAAGGGCATATCTAAAGGTACTCCAATATTTGTTATCGACTGTCCTAGTCTTTATCAGCGTAGTGGCGGACCATACACCAATACAAATGGGAAAGATTGGCCAGATAATGCGCTACGTTTTGGTCTTCTTTCAAAAATTGGTGCAATTTTAGCAAGCGATGATAGTCCTCTAGCGTGGAGACCCAATATTGTCCATTGTAACGATTGGCAAAGTGGTCTTACCCCAGCATATATGTATTTTTATCAAGGGAAAAAAATTGTATCATTAATGGCGGTACACAACCTTGCTTTTCAAGGTGTATTCCCACCTAGTACACTTACCCAGTTGGGTTTGCCATCTACGGGCTTTCATATCAATGGCATTGAATACTATGGCAATATATCATTTTTAAAGGCAGGACTTTTTTATTCCGATCACATTATTACTGTAAGCCCCACTTATGCTAAGGAAATTCAGACCATAACATTAGGTTTTGGATTGCAGGGCTTGTTGGCGGGGCGCTCTGATCATATTAGTGGAATTATTAATGGAATAGATATTGCTGAGTGGGATCCAGCAACCGATCCCTGTTTAGCACAAAATTATTCAGTTAAGAAGATAACTGCCAAAGGTATTAATAAACGTGCCTTACAACAAATAATGGGTCTGGCTGTTGATCCCGATATTCCATTATTTGGTATGGTAAGTCGTCACACATACCAAAAGGGTTATGATCTTTTATTACAAGTCGCACCATTTCTGGCTAGGTTACCTGCACAACTGGCTGTTTTGGGTAGTGGAGAAGGAAGTATAGATAGGGAATTGGTAGCATTAGAAAAAAAATATCCTGGAAAAATTGCTGTAAAAATAGGTTTTGACGAAACATTGTCACATTTGATTGAAGGAGGTGCAGATAGTTTTCTGATGCCATCACGTTTTGAACCATGTGGTTTGAACCAGATGTATAGCCAACGCTATGGTACACCACCGCTTGTACACGCTACAGGTGGCCTACTTGACACAGTAGTAGATTGCACACCTACAACACTTGCTGATGGAAGTGCAAGTGGGTTTTTATTCTATGAAATGGCTCCTGGAAGCCTTCTTTCTGGTATTCAGCGTGTTGTTGATGCGTATCGTAATAAAACAACATGGCGTCAATTACAAAGAAATGGCATGAAAAAGGATTTTAGTTGGCACTCAAGTGCGATGGCATATCGGGATATATACTTATCATTGTTATCCTAAATGTCGTAGAGATACCCTCAAACCTCATGAGAAAAAATATTTGCTGTTCCTCTACATGTTTCTTGCCAAGAATATCGTTTTATAACCACAACATCATCCCCATTTCTAAAGGATGAGTTAGTAACGTATGATACGGATATATTCGGATATGGCATTCAAGTTTGCCACATAATTCTGGCGCAAGATTCAGTTCAAATAATTGTTCCTCCGATGTTTTGGTTCCAGCGATTTGGAAGCTGTATTTTTTAACGTTATACAGTCCTGGATGCTTGACCCGACGACAAATCAGTAACTCCACTACCACATCTTTTGGGTTCAATCCATTTAAATTTGCGGCAACTTTGAAATGTAGCGTATCGCCAAAATTGATACGTTTGCATGGAGTATCTAAACGTTTTAGTGTTACTCCATTCCAGGCAGTTTTTACCTTTTCTTTCCAAGCAGCGACATTCCTGGCATTTTCAAAATTATTTTCCACATAGAGTGCACCCTGCTTGCTAGCAGGCAAATAAAAATTGTTTACATATTCACCCACCATGCGCATTGCATTATAACGGGGTAACAATGATGCCATGGAGTGCTTCACCATTTTGACCCATTCAGGTGAAAAACCTAGTTTATCGCGGTTATAATAGAGGGGCACCACCTGATCTTGCAAAATTTCATAGAGTGTTTGGCTCTCCTGTTTGTCACGTGATGCTGGATCCATGCCTTCTGGCCCTGGTTTGATCGCCCAGCCATTCTTTCCATCGTAGGCTTCTCCCCACCAACCATCCAGCACGCTCAGATTAATTGCGCCATTGATTCCTGCTTTCATCCCAGAGGTTCCGCTTGCTTCTAATGGGTAAACGGGATTATTGAGCCATACATCAACTCCTGCTACAAGCCTCCTAGCAAGACGTAGATCGTAGCTCTCAACCAGCAGAAGCCTTCCTTCAAATTCAGGTAAACTTGCAAACTCGCTAACACGCCGGATCAGATCTTGCCCAGGAACATCTACTGGGTGTGCTTTCCCGGAAAAGATTAACAGTACGGGGCGCTCTTGGTCGAGTATGATCTCACGTAATCTATCCAGATTTTCGAATAGCAGCGTAGCACGTTTGTAAGTAGCAAAACGGCGCGCAAAACCAAGTGTCAAAATATTTGGATTGATTGGATCGGTAAACTTGAGCATGCGGTCAAGATGTGTTTCAGACCTTCTGTTTCTGATATTTTGTATAGCTAATCGGTCACGTATACTGTAAAGCATGCTCGATTTTAATGTTTGGCGTGCGCTCCAGAATAAATGATCAGGTATTTTATCAATGCGAGACCAGTATTTTGTATCACATATCTTGTTACGCCACTCGTGGCCGAGATGCCGGTCGAACATTGTAGACCATTCTTGGGCTAAGAAAGTTGGTATATGTACGCCATTTGTAATGTACGAAAGTGGGTTTTCTTCAGGTTCAATTTGTGGCCACAGTCCACGGCAAATATTTGCCGACACGCCACCATGTATTTTACTTACGCCATTATGTGAGCGTGATCCACGAATGGCTAAAGCCGTCATATTGAAATCTGAGTTTTTGGAAGTATTATGACCTAGCGCCATGAATTCTTCGTGGGTGATTTTTAGATCATTATAGAATTCCTCAAAATACGTTTTTATCATGGTTTCGCTAAAGTGGTCATGCCCCGCTGGTACTGCAGTATGGGTTGTGAACACTGTATTTGCTGCTACTGCTTCATGTGCGCTGGCAAAATCTAGTCCCTGACGAACCAGATTACGAGTGCGTTCCAGCATCATGAATGCAGCATGACCTTCATTGATATGCCAGATTGTTGGTTTCACGCCTACTTCCTGCAAGGCACGGACTCCTCCGATTCCTAGAATAATTTCTTGTTCAATGCGCATAGTTTTGTCACCACCATAGAGTTGATGGGTGATGTTGCGATCTGGTAGAGAATTCTCATGTAAATCGGTATCGAGTAAATAAAGTCGCACATGACCTAGGACTGCCTTCCATACTTTTACCACTACTTTACGTTTGGGTAATTCCACCTCAATATGTACTTCTGAACCGTCTTCACGTAATACAGGTGCAACTGGAAAATGATCAAAATCCGAATCAGTGTAGGCAACCTGTTGGTTCCCTTCACTGTCAATAGTCTGGAAGAAATAACCCTTGCGGTAAAGTAGCCCAACTCCGACAAACGGTAGGTGCATATCACTTGCTGCTTTGCAGTGGTCACCAGCCAGAATACCAAGACCACCAGAGTAAATAGGAAAACTTTCATGAAGACCAAATTCGAAGCAGAAGTATGCTATCTGATCATGTGATTGTAATTCTAAATCACTATTATTGTTTGCTAACTCTAAATGATACGAGTCATAAGCTGACAGAATGCTGTTGTAGTTTGCTAGAAACACTTGATCTTCTGCTGCTTTTAGCAGGATCGATTCATCTACTCGTTTGAGAAATTCCTTTGGATTATGCCCAACTGCTTTCCATAATGCAGGATTTAATCTAGAGAATAAGGTGCGAGTTGGGCGGTCCCAACTGTACCAAAGATTGTTGGCTAACTCCTCCAAGCGAGCTAGACGAGGAGGAATTTTCGGGTTTACTTCGATAATAAACTGAGTGCCAGTAGTCATGCGTAACTCTCCTTGGTAGGGGATTATGAATGAAAATATTGTCTTATTGGGGCCCTACGTCTTAATAAAATGCTCACGATAATATTTCATTTCTGCAATTGAATCATAAATATCTGCTAAAGCCTCATGTTTACCTTGTTTAGTTAATCCTGGAATAATAT
>JAHELA010000093.1 GCA_024644425.1 Nitrosomonadaceae bacterium | reverse complement strand
CCATCGCGGCTACATGGCTAGCATAGAGGATGAAAGTTCCAGCGCTTGCGGCGCGTGCACCCTGAGGTGAGACGTAAGTCACTATTGGTACAGGGGAGGCAAGAATCTCTTTGACAATATCGCGCATTGAGTGATCGAGGCCGCCAGGCGTATCTATTTCGATCACTACGAGTCGTACCTGTTTTTCGCCAGCCTGTTTAATTCCACGTATCAAATAGTCTGCGCTAGCCGGACCGATAGTACCCTGCATGGTCAATACTTGAACGCTAGATGCTTGCGCTGAAGTAAGTTGAAACAGAGCTAAAAACAGTAGCAGACACAGCCGTTCCATTATCTGTTCTCCTGCATAACAAGTATCGTTATAGTCTACGCCTTTTCTAAGCAATGAGGTGTTGGCAATATGATCAGAAAAGAATAGGAAGTGTGCACTCGGCTACGTCTGCTTTGTGCCAAAAGCGGAAAATTAATGTTCGTTTTAATAGTGCTGACCAGTCATTTAATTCTATATAAGAAAAGAAAATCGATACCCCGGATAAACAAATCATTCCCAGAGCATCGGCTAATTAATTTATTAGTTGTTTATTGTTAGCACATATTTTTACATAAAAATATCTACTAAAGCTCAACTTCCTTGGTTTTTATCCTTTGAGAAAAAGAACCAAAGAAGTGCGCCACCTACACCTAATATTAGAGCTATTAATTCTATACTCATAATAACCTCCTTATAAAATTGAGATCTTTAGGAATAAGACTGATATAACCATGTGTCTCCGTTACAGTTCTTGCGGCTCAGTCAGAAAATACTCTTAAAATATCAAACCAACTATTTCAAAGAACGTTACTTGCAAACCAGAGCTCCACATATCCGCTGTTATTAAACTATAGCTAGGATAAAAAGTTCCTGCATGGGAGCTAAATTTCAGCACGCATAAATATCCATGTGTTTCCACATAATTATTTGAATTTATATAATTTAGCCTGAATCAGAATAATTTCCTTTCAGTGCTCCAAAATTAGTGTATCAATTAGTAATATAAAATTTGATTCTAGTTTGATTCCTGCCGCAGATTAGAAGCAGCAATTAGTGTTTGTTAACTAATTTAATTAACTAATAACTTAGATAGGTAGATTGATATTTTGAGAGTCTAACTAGTGGATCTCTGGATAATAGTATTTATAGCCTAAGTGGTTTCATATAGCCGGTCATTTCCAAATAACCGCGTCCAGCAGGTTTGCCATCGCATGTGACTGTGACTGCACCTTCCCAATAGACCGCACCAACTGATTGTCGTGAGTCTAGTTCCTGATCGTCCTGTAGGGGTGTGACTAGCCATTCGGTCGAGCCTGTTTGAATTCGCATTGATACTGGGTAAGTGACATCTGTGCGTGGTGAGCGCCAGGTGCGTTTCGGTTCAAATTGTATTTGGTCTGGTTTAAACTGTTTAATGTATCCTGATGCGTCTCGTAAAGCGGCATATGTCCACACCTCATTATCATTTTTACCGCGAATTCGAAATGCCACCAGGGACGAGCCATTGTCTAGATTTACACCGACCCAATCCCATCCTTCAGCATTTGGATCGAGATATTCTGTGGACCACTCGTGGTCAAGCCAAGCAGTACCGACGACAGTAATTGGTTTACCATGATGTATGATTGTTCCTGTAACTTTTAGATGAGGCTCACTATAATAGTAGCTGGCTTGCTCTGGTTGTGGTCCCTTGCGTGAAAAGCCATTATCACCCTGTAACATTGGGGGCTCAGAGGAAATCAGTGATAAGCGAAATGTAAAGTCATGTGCTTTTATTACGGTCTGGTAGTGACCACTATTATCGCGAACCATTTGCCAATCATTTAGCTTTATATCTGTATTTCCTTCTTTAGAATGAGCAAGGCCAAAACCTTCGCGCGCGCTCTTTTGATCTTGCAATAATTTTCCTATGCTCGGATCGGACAGTGCTGCATGCGCAATAATAAGTTGTTTGGGCGCGAAGCGGCTTGGATTGGCTTGGTTTATCGCAGTTGCGACACGAAAAAAAGTTATCTGGAAGCCGAGTGGTTTTTTATCGGGGGTCTCTAACCAACCTGTTACGTACCACCACTCGATACGGAAATCTGGATGGGCACCTAAGTCATGGGGAAAGGTAAGCTTTACATTAGGAGTAACCGGAGAAAATTGAGGAGTCAACAGATGTGATCCACCGAAGGTACTGGTTGCAAACAGATAATAAGAGAATAATATTATTCTTGCCAGTAGTATGATCCAGTTTTTATCCTCTTTAGGCCAACTGATATGGCGGACGATACTGAGTTTAAAAAGTTGCATTACCAATCCTTCCCAACTGCATGTATTGCTTTTCCTAAAACCGCATGACGTCCTGAAATTAATGCTGTCAATGTTGCTGATATTAGCAAAACCATAGCCACTGCTAAAAGTCCTTTCCATGGTAGACTTAATTGCATGGTCCAATGGAATGACTGGGGATTCACGATAAAAACAAGAATTAAACTGATGCACCAACCAAGCGTAAATCCAAGTATAATGCCAAGTCCAGTTAGCAGGCTACCTTCAACTGTTAATATACTGAGAATCTGGCGGCGCGTTACACCAATATGACGCAACATGCCAAACTCTTTAACGCGAGCTAAGGTTTGTGCCGAGAAGCTTGCCGCTACACCCATCAACCCTATAATTATAGCAATCGCTTCTAGCAAATAAGTTATCACAAAACTACGGTCAAAAATATTCAAGCTTAATGCACGGATTTGACTAGGTTTCGAAAATTGTAAAGCATTGCCAAATGGTAAATTTTTCAATGATGTAATCACCTGAGCAGTTTCGACACCAGGTTGTAACCAAAGTGCAACATCATTTACTTTCTGATCATTTGTCAATGTTCGATAATCAATTAGACGCATTTGTATTGCGCCAAATTGTCGACTATAGTCTCGCCACACACCAGCGACTACATAGCTGGTAGGAGAAGTTCCTATTGGTAACTTTACTCGCTTGCCGAGTGTGTAACCATATAGATCGACCATTGCTTCCGATACCCAGATCGGTATCACATCTTTTGGGAGCAAGAAAGGCATGATTACGTCATCTGTCATTGCTAAGGTATTGCTGGGATCAGTCATGTCAATGGGCCGGGCAATCAGTGTAACGCTAGGTCGGGTTGGGTCAAGCATTAGTTTCGATGAGCGGAAAAAGTCTGCTCGTGAGATACCAGACGTAGCCGAAAGTAGTTTTACTTCATCTGGTGTAAGGCCACGCACATCAGCACTTGCAGCAGTTCGTACGTATAAGTCAGCAGGTAGAATATGTCTTAACCAATCATCAACTGATACCCGAAAACTGGTAACCATGATTGTCATAGCAACCACTAGACTAAAACTTACTAGTATGCCACCTAAAGCCACAGCAGCCTGACTGGGCGTATTGGCCAGCCGTGAAAGCGCCAATGTCAGTACAGTATAAGAAGTGTGTCGGGTTACCACAAAAGATATCGCAGAGAAAATCAATACTGAAAAACGTGGCATGAGTGCAATGCCTCCGATCAATAGTAGCATCACCGCAAGGTAGCCAAACACTGGTAAATTAATAATTGGTGGTAATTGTGTAAGTAATCCTCCTAATACTAAGCAAGCTAGAGCTGGCCAGGGGTTAGCCAGCTTCATAAGCGCTGCTTCTTCATTCCCAGATTTGAATGCTAAAGCGGGATGAGCATTTGCAGCTTCCCAAGCAGGAGCGGCGCTGCCCAACAAAGTAACACTTAATCCTAAAATGAAAAAGATAGTCGCCATGAATATGTCAAAATGAACCCTCGGCTGTACACTCGGGAAAAATCCTCCTCCTAAATCTCCTCCCCATATACCTAATACTGTAACGGCTATCACATAACCTAGAACAAGACCGAGCAATGACCCAATAATGCCAAAGAGTATTCCCTCCAATAAAATTTGGCCTAGCAATTGCATGCGCGTTAGTCCGAGTGCCCGCAGCAAGGCAAACTGGTTACGCCGTCGAACGACTGACAGCGCCTGTGTGGAGAATACTAGGAATGCACCAGTAAATAGTGCTACCAGGGCAAGCATGTTCAGATTGACGCGATAGGCACGTGACATATTAGCAACACGTGTGTCCTGATCCACATCTTCAATGACATGATATTGCTTACCTAAATCGTTTGTTAGCATCATCTTAAATGTTTTATGATTGACGCCTTGTTTTAATTTCAAATGGACACGTGACAATTTACCTATAAGCTGGAAGCGCCACTGTGCGGCGCCAATATCCATAACTCCAATACGTTGACCTGCACGGGTTCGCACTAGACCTCCCGCGATACGTAACTTAACGGTTTGTGTTCCCACATGAAGTTGAAGAAAATCACCCTGCTTTACACTTAGCCATTTCATTGCTGCAGGGGAAAGAAAAATAGCATCGTCAGCTAGAGTATCAAATTGCCTGTTTTGAGCTGGTATACCGATCAAATCTGGTGAGATGATCGCTGCGCGAAAAATATCAAGCCCGAGAATTTTTAACGTTGCTTTTTTTCGTTTATCAACAATTCCAGGGACAGTAACATCAAGTTCTAATACGGGGCTGGCAAGTTCGACGTCATTATGCTGCGCTAAAACTGGGTAAATTAATTCGGAAAAGGTTGCTTGAGTACCTAGTACTTGCATATCTGACTGGCCGGAAAGACTCTTGGCGGCAGCTGAAAACTCGTTGAAGGCGGTCTTATTGATCAGTTGAATCGCAAACCCAAGCGCTACTCCAAGTGTGATTGCAATGATGGTGACGGCAGCTTGCTTAAGATGAGTTTTCCATTCGCTTAATAACAACCAGTGGGATAGCGTACCGCTTTTCATCTTTATTGATGTTGATTTGTCGATTGTGCTAAATCAATTGGGCTCAGTCCATTTTTTGTTAGTACCAGTATCTTATCTGCTGTTGCAGCCGCCGCTTGTGAATGGGTGACGATGATACCAGATGCATCGTTTGCTTTAATTTCCGTACGTATTAGCATGAGAATTTCATGTGCAGTGTCTGGGTCAAGATTGCCAGTTGGCTCATCAGCTAGTATAAATTCTGGTCGATGTATTAATGCTCGAGCAATGGCAACCCGTTGCAACTCCCCCCCTGATAGTTGGTGTGGGAAATGCTGTCCTCTGCCTTGCAAACCGACTGACCTTAACATTTGTATAGTTCGGTCTTCTGTTAATTCCCTGTGAGCGCCATTTAGCAGCAGAGGTAGAGCTATATTTTGATTCAAAGTTAGATACGGTAGGATATTAAATGCCTGAAAAATAAAGCCAAACTTTTTGCGTCGTAGCCTGGTTAATGCATCGTCATCAAGTGACACCATAGTACTACCATTTACAATTATCTCTCCTGAGTCAGGAGCATCTAAACCGGCGATTAGATTCAGTAGAGTTGATTTGCCGACTCCGGATTCACCCATTATCGATACATATTCCTTAGCACCGAGGGTGTATGACAAATTAGTCAGTACCTGCCTGCCGCTTGAGTATGCTTTGCTAATATGATGCAGTTCTAACATGTATGGTACATGGTTAAATGAGCGAGTTTTATATATGATTGGTTGGGATGGCCCAACAAAAAATATCCAGAGAAGCATAAATTAGTTTCAGAATGCCCGTTCATGCCAAAAACAGATATTCGCGTCTGTAGCAGTCTAATAATATCCAATAAATCGGCTGGTATATTTGTTGGTATCGTGAATTCGAAAAAATATAGATTAGCCTGTGGTGACGGTTATGGGCTAAAATTCGATTCCTGCCTCCCTCAGATAGTTCGCGAGTCATAACCCCAGTGAAGAAGTGCTTGTCTTTGTTTGCGCCGGCAGTTGAGATCTCTTTTATGGCAGTTTTGTCTAATCTGTGCAACATGCCTACGCATCGCCCGCCATCGTTTGATTTGGCGTTCATCATCAGGAATTC
>JAHELA010000092.1 GCA_024644425.1 Nitrosomonadaceae bacterium | reverse complement strand
CCAAACTAGATGAAGAAGTTTGTGCCAAGACTGCAATATCACTACGAAATGCCAGCACCAAGAACCAGTCAATTATTATGCGCAGATTTCTTTCCAATCCAGGCACTGAGAGTAGATTTATTAAACGCGAAATAAACCAAGCTAGTATTCCTGTAAAAACTAGTCCTTTGACGCGACACAAGGAAAACTGACGCATGTTGTAAGGCTGGACAAAATGTCGTTGCTGCTTGAATGAGCGCTGGGAAAATCCTTGTGAACTAGCCCAGGCATTAAAACCAGCACTTTGCCCCAAATTGACCTGATCACTGGCAATAATAAATTGAGGAGTTGTCGCGTTTTGATGTGACTCTGTCGCCCAAATGTTGTTAAAAGATTGCAAACACAATTCACTGTCAATTGTAAATGGCCAGTTCAAACTACCATGTTCAACAAAGCGAATAGTTGGATGCTCGAAAGAGGCATTTATTATCAGATCGAATGCTTGGGGATTGCCTTTTTCAAAGACCAATCCTTTTTGTGTAAGGCCAGAAATTTTTTCTTCTAAGTGTTCGATAACACCAGCTCTTTCCAAGCATTGAGATCGCTTCGAACTTATTTGATGCTCAAATTTGGTTTTACTTTTATTTTGTTCATTAAAAAGATGAACTTGCCATCCCGAGCTTTGTAGAGCTGGGTAAGATGGTTCTGCAGATTTTAATATTTGACTGATTTCGACAGCAATTGCAGACGCATTTTCACCCGAACCAATGATAGCGAAAGTTAGTAAGCGTTTTTTCTCTTCAGTATCTTTAACCATTTCTGCTTCTTCAACTAGATCAAGAACACGCTGCCTGATGCGAAGCGCGTCAGCAATCGAGTCGATTGGGCATGCATGATCCATCATGCCAGGAACCTTCGTAATATGTGACGATGGCGTCAATGCCAATATCAAGCTATCGTACTTTAGCTCGATAGTTTCATTGTTTTTTCGTTTTACGATTACTTTTTGTTCTTTCTCATTAATAGTGTCTAGGTGAGCAACAACGACATTTGTTCGTTGAACAATACGACGAAATGGATTTACCACATTGTTAGGTTGTACCGTACCGCCGATAACTTCGGGTAAGAACGGTGCGAACAAGAAATTCCCTTGATCATGTAGCAATGTAATACGAACATTAGAGTACTGACCAATAAGTTTCTCTACTTTAACAGCAGCCTGTAAGGCCGCAAGACCTCCACCAATGATTACAATGTCAGCGGCTTTGTCTCTTGGTACAGGTCGCCGTAAATGTCCAGCAGAATTTATAAAGCATGACAGAACAACCCCGTAAAACAGAATATGTGAAGTAGGTGTTTCCGGAAGTAATACAGCAAAAATAGAGAAGGCACTAATTAAAAAAATCGACAGAGGGCGTAACAATACCCCAGCAATAATCAAAATTCCGGCACTTACTTCAACAAGAGCCATTAGCAGTGTAAAGGCTTCTGGATGGGCCGACAGAATGGGCAACTGGTAAATTTCGATTAGGCCCATTGAAAGATTAGGCTGCATCAGCTTATAGAATACCCCCAGGTACAATATTGTGGTGCCGGTCAGAATGCGCATTATTGCCTGAGCGCGTTGACGTGGTTGGTCTGCTAGAAAAGATTGTATGCCACGAAAGGTAGCCGGGGTTGGAAGTGGCAAATAATGTCTGCCCGGGCCTTGTAACATGAGAAAAATGCTTGCTCCAATTATTGCGCCTAAATAAGCAAAAATAGCCTCGCCAAATAAATACCAGCCTAAAAAACTTAACAAGATTAGAAGAAAAGAAAAAAACCTGACATATATACCAAATAGAATAGTTAGGCCTAGTATGATTTCAGCCCACCTTAACCAAGCCCATTCAGACCCTAGCAGATTTAACTCAAGATCAGGCGCTAAAAAAGTAGGCGAGGTAAATGCTTCTACTCCAAAACGTGGTTCCGCCCCAAAAGCCGAAGATAATAAAATCCAACCCACACACACGCGTAAAATACGTGGCACATGGTCACCATAAGAAGACAATCTTGCCTGTAAATCAGGAAAGAGTTCACGTGCTCCGGTAAATCCAAGCCATACCCAGCCAATGATAAAGACTAGAAAAACCGAAATCATCAACACATTAAGAGTTGAAAATTGAGTAAAAATATCAGGTAGCTTTTTGGCATTCCAGTGATCAATTAGCTCGGGCGTTAAAACCCAGGTTTCGTGCGCAAAAACCACAGTGGAAGAAAGAAAAAGCCCATAAAAACTAATGAACAAAAAGACTACATGCCAAAAAGATCGGAGGAAAAAAATTGTCTTCATCATCAAAGTATATTGTCTAATTAATTATTACCGCGATAAATACCGTCTTGAGAAAAAGTATATGAGGGCTTTTTCCTGGGAAAGTTTGATGGCTGTCTGCACTGTATAAGTAATTATACGGTATTACCAGCTCAATCTGCTTGGTGAGTAATCGGCTATATTGTTGGATCTTATCATGTCAAACCTAACCATTCAGAAAGATTGAACTTCCACCCATTTTGCCCTTACCAAGAAGATACAAAGATTGAAACTTACCCTTACTACCTTTGTAATTGGCGTGTTGATGCTTTTTCTTGGTAGTCAGGCTAATGCCGGTCCTGAGTTTTCTTGTGCCAGTGGTATCACAAGAGATAAATGAAAGTTTTATTGAAAATAAAAATATTTTTTTAGCTGTAGATACTGAACAAGTTAGCTGGATTTTGAACGTTTTCTTTGTGCCAATAGCGCGGACATTCGCATGACTAATAATTGTCAGCACATTGGTGACTGATAACTAGGCTACAGCACGATAAGTTCATCCTGAGAGTTAAAAGCAATGACCTTCTGTTGCAATTGGGGACAATAAAGTATTTCTTATGTCAGGGGTAAAGCCTCTTCCTCAGGAACTAGTTCTCTAGCAGATACTAGATATCGATAGATGCAATTAAAGGTAAATGGTCTGATGCAATATGAGAAAGTTTACTTTTCCAAGATTTTACGGAAACAAGTTTTTGTCTTGGTTCGACCCAAATACGGTCGAGTGATAGAATGGGCCAACAGGAAGGGAACGTAGCTACTCTGGGAGATTGTTTAAAATGATTATGTAACCAGCGTAGCGGACGGCCCCACAAAAACCATTCATTGATATCTCCAATTAAAATAGAAACTGGGGGAGGGTTCTTTTCTACTTCCGACTGTAATAAATCTAATAGACGTAGTACCTGTATTCGGCGTTCGTTTGGCCATAGTCCAAGATGAGTAGCTGTAAATTGTATTTTATTGCCATAGCATTCAAGTGTTGTATGAATAGCCCCGCGTGGCTCATGTTTCGATATACTTAAATCTATACGATCTGTGGAAATAATGGGAAACTTTGTTAACATAGCATTGCCATAATATCCAGTATCACTCATTAATGTTACTCCGGCAATAGCTTTCCATTCGCTCTTATCGCATAAGTAGTCAAGTAGATTAGGTGCATCATAGAGCAGATCTACTTCTTGCAAAGCAATAATGTCTGCATTTAGTTCACGTATAACTCTTCTTATTCGTTCCTGATCATGCTTTCCATCGCGTCCAAAGCAGCGATGAATGTTATAACTTGCACAAGTAAAATGCATGAAAGAATAAGTTAGTTTTTATTGGCGCTGCTATTATAAAATAACAGAATATAGAAAAATAAAATTTATTTGTCCTCTTTACTTAGAAGCCAACCTATAAATTTATATGCTGAAAATGCAATTACTATGACAGTAGCTATTAGTGTCATAATAGTATTAAAATCAGGTGATTGAATGCTTGTAACTACACGATCTGCAAGTAAAGAAATTGCGATTAAACCTGGCAGTATCCCGATCAGAGAACCTAACACGAAATCGCGAAGAGTAATATGAGAAGCGCCCGCAACGAGATTAATAATGGTAAACGGTGCAATTGGGACTATCCGAATGATAATAATAGTTAAGAGGGATTTTTTTGCAAGTTTGCGACTAATACGATTAATCATAGAGCCTGCCATTTTGCGAACTACATTCCTTCCTAGAATATTACCAATACAGTAGCTTGCTATGGCTGATGCTAATGTGCCGGATAAAGAATATAAAAATCCAATCCAGGGACCAAAAATCAGGATAGTAGCAATGATTAGTATAGTAACCGGAAACATAATCATAGTAGCAATAGTGAATGCGCCTGTAACCCACAATGGTGTAGCTGGTAACTGATCAAGGTAATTTACAAATTGATTGATTATTTCTAAATCAAACCATTCATTCAGCGGTGTCCAACGGAAGGCCGCAGCTAGGGCGAGAAGTAAACCTAACAAAGATAACCAAAGAACGATACGCTGAACTGTAGGATTACGTTCTTCTTCAGAAACAAATTTTTGAAGTAGTAGTTCAGCATCGATAGGATATTCTGGATCAACGAGCTGGCTATCTGTTAGTAGATTATCAGCATATTCTGGTAAGTTCGGTTCAAGCTCTTTTAGTGTCCTACCACTACTAAGTAAATTTTCAATACCCCCAATTAGAGAAGAATGTTGTTCTAGAGAATCAGCAACTTTTTGTGGCGATACGTTTAGATGTTCACTAAGTAAGCGACTACGAAAATAGGATATAGCCTCTTCCACTCGTTGCTCATTACAAGATTCCAGCACAAGATCACACTCGGTGTCTATACTCATAGAACGGTTGCTGATGTTTGCAGAACCGATTCGTAATAGGCAGTTATCCATTACCATAATCTTTGCATGCACCGTAATAGGGTGATCGTCTTGTCCAGGTATGTGAGGAAAGTAAATTCGTAACCGGTTATGATGATCTGCGTCTCGTAATTTCTTTAGTAAATGTACTCGGAGCATATCCATAGCTTTCTCAGCCAGCCAACCGTCACCCGTATTCAAAGGTAAAACAATTACAACTTCTGGGCCGTTTGTTTCCTTAAGTCGCTTGACCAAGGCGTCTCCCACAGATTGTGAAGTAAAGTATTGATTCTCTATATATAGGGAGTATTGTGCAGCTGCAATGGTATCAAGATAAAGTTGCTCCACTTCTCTGACTTCATTGTTTCCGTTAAAATTTGGTTCAGTACGAACGATACCGACTTCTACATTTTCAATATCAACGGGCAAATCATCTGGCCATAATGGCGTACTTTCTTGTGAATTGGTGCGAGAGATTTTATAACCAGTAGCACGTAACCAGCGTTCACGTGCAAGATCACCAAGTGCTGCTGCAGCATTTCCAGATACAGCCATCTGCACGTCGTGATGCGGCTGTTTATAACTTACTCCTTCTGTAAGCCTAAGAGGATTATCTGCACGATGTTCAGGAGTGTCCCATCTTCCCTTAGTGAGATCAAGACCTCCACAGAAAGCAACCGAATCGTCAATAACAACTATCTTTTGATGATGACATGCGCCTATCGGATGTTTGTCATCTAAATAAAAATGAAGACGAGGGTGTGTGGTCCAATCTAATTTATAAATGGGGAGCCATTCCCTGTCAGTTGCAAAAATCATAGCGAAATCCCAGTTTAATATATAGAACTGGAGATTCTTATGTTTCTTTACAACAGAGTTTATATGATCGCTAAGTTTATTTTTTAATTCATCCTGTGTTTTCCCCCGTATTAATTGTAATTGACTATAAATATCCCAACTTAGTATCAGTGCAGAATTTTTAGCACGGGATATTGTTTGGAAAATAGCTTGAAAATAATCTGCGCCATCAATCAAAAAAGCAACTCGTTCTGCTTTTTCTATTTTCCAGCAATTATGCCCTGGGGATAGGATTTTATGTGTTTCCATAAATTCAATTGACGAGGTGTCATGGTCAAGAAGGAGTTACCACCGCTAATTAATGAATAATTAAGAATTTGGACATTCCACCTTTATAAGTATAACTAGATGCTAGATTAGCAAGGAATAGTTTTTAAAGCTGTTCGAAACCTACATTAAATTAAAGAATCTTTAAATTTGTTATTCATGTTAATTTAATAAATTCTGACGTGCACGACGAGCAAGCATATTGAGCCCTTCAACCAGTGCAGAAAA
>JAHELA010000091.1 GCA_024644425.1 Nitrosomonadaceae bacterium | reverse complement strand
ATTTTAGGTTGGCAGTAAAGGAGATCGTGGAGGATTGTATCGTAGACGACAACAAAATACATTGCTAGAAACATCATTATTGTTTCTTCTATCGAAACCCAACAAAGACTATTATATTTTTTATTTACTACATTGATGTTCTCTCGTTTACATTTGAGTTAATTTATTATGTAAGTTCTTATTTTAGCTATTTGTACTGTCAATAGTTACGGGTCACAATCCTTAATTATTTATAAGTATTTTTTGTTACAAAAAAGGATGCTCACAGTGCTTCTTTATCATTAAAAGATTACTGATCTACTGCGATCTAACCTATGGCTTACTATTTATTTGCTATGTTAGTTTCTAGTTGTGAGCAAACTATGTATTTATTTGTTTATGTCGCTCAATTAGCTAATAAAGTATAGATTGAATATGAGGCTTTGAAAATTACTTAAATACTAGAATATTGATGATTGAGTTTTGGTAGTCAGTAATTCAAGAACCTTCATTCCTTTGATTGAGTTTCCTTTCTCATTTAATTTTGGACTCCAGACAGCAACGCTATATTTTCCAGGCTGAATAGCCACTATTCCACCACCAATTCCACTTTTACCTGGCAAACCTACTTTAAACGAAAATTCGCCTGCTTCATCATAAAATCCACATAGTTGCATTATTGCATTAATGCGTTTAGATTTACTTACACTTATTATTCGTTCGTTAATTAATGGATTGACTCCATTTAATGCAAGAAATAAAAATGTTTGTGCTAACTCTTGACACGTCATTTCAATTGAGCAAAGTGTAAAATAAAAATCCAAAACAGTTTCAATATTATTTTTTATATTTCCATATGATTTCATTAAATTAATAAGGGCAGCGTTTTTGTAGCCCACTTGACGTTCTGACTCAGAAACTCTAATACAATAATCAATACTAGAACTACCAGAAAGTTTTCTAGCAAATTCTAGTAATTTTTGCTTAGGATTCTGTAGGCGACTAATAAGAATATCGCAAATTACTAAAGCCCCTGCGTTTATAAAAGGGTTGCGAGGTATCCCTTGCTCATATTCCAACTGAACCAATGAATTGAATGATGTGCCTGATGGTTCTACACCAACCCTTTCCCACAGACTATCATCTTCTAGCATGAAAGCTAGTGTTAGAGATAATACTTTTGAAATACTTTGAATGGAAAATTTCTCATCTGAATCTCCTAAATAATAGCTACGATTGTCAATAGTAATAAGATGAACACCAAATTTACTTGGCTCTACTGTACATAATTCAGGAATATATGATGCAACGTTACCGGCATCTTTAAATTCTCGAAGTTCGTTCTCTATTCTATTTAATATCTTTTGATAATCCATTTCTAAGCTAGCGCTTGACCGATTTAGGAAAATTATTCGTTGGCCCTATTGCCCCTATTATTCATGGTATCAGTGAAGTATTGTGATGCACACCATACAAGTTATGAAGATACACGGTGCCATAATGTGAATATCACTAGGCTAGGTGAGAATAGTAATGTTTCAAGGATTCTAAGGCCTATTTAATTACATTAGGTATGTCATAAATATTAATGTCATAATCAGGCAACTTGTTATTTTTAAGTTAATAATTTTATTCAAATTTAGGCAATTGATATAGCTAATACCACTTATAATACCCCTTAATTTATAATTCTAGACACCAATATATAAAAAACAAAACGTTACTAATGCCTTTAGATTTCAAATCATACCAAACAGATAATTACTACGATGAACTAATCCAGCCGTCTGGTGAACCGCGGACTGGCGCTAAAATCCTCGTTAACCGTATCGAATCTTTACGTGATGGAGATATCCTTAGCCGTCATAAAGCAGCAGAGGCCTCCATGTACAACATGGGAATCACGTTCACCGTTTATGGTGAAGAAGAAGGCACAGAAAAGATTTTCCCTTTCGATATTATTCCTCGCATCATTGAAGCCCAAGAATGGAAATATATAGAACGTGGCCTGAAACAGAGAATTCGAGCACTGAATTTATTTCTTGACGATATTTACCATAAGCAAAATATTTTAAAGAATAAAGCTATACCAGAGGAAATCATTCGCTCTGCGGATTCGTTCAGATCACAATGTGTTGGACTCGATGTTCCGCAAAGTATCTGGTGTCATATAACGGGTAGCGATCTAGTACGTGATGGTGATGGGCAATACTATGTTCTGGAAGATAATCTTCGCTGTCCATCTGGGGTATCTTACGTTCTAGAAAACCGACAGGTATTAAAGCGAGCTTTTCCAGTAGCATTTGAAGCTTCACGGGTACTGCCTGTTGACGATTATCCATCCCGTCTACTAGAGGTACTTCAGTTCCTTGCGCCACAGAATTTATCATCACCTAATGTCGTGGTACTCACGCCAGGTATGTACAATTCCGCTTATTTTGAACACTCATTCCTTGCACAACAAATGGGCGTAGAACTAGTAGAGGGCAGTGATTTAGTTGTAATGGATGGTTTTGTTCAAATGCGTACCACACATGGCTTCCAGCGTGTAGACGTAATTTATCGAAGAATTGATGATGATTTTCTTGACCCAACAAAATTCCGTTCTGACTCTGTGCTGGGAGTTCCTGGAATCATGGACGTATATCGCAAAGGCCGAGTGGCGCTTGCCAATGCGCCCGGTACTGGTCTTGCGGATGACAAGGCTGTATATGCGTTTTTGCCCAAAATCGTAAAGTATTATCTTAACGAAGATATAATTATTCCTAATGTTCCAACGTATGTCTGTGCAGATGAGAAAGAGCGAAAGCATGTTCTGGCTAATCTAGATAAATTGGTGGTCAAAGCCACTAACGAATCTGGGGGTTACGGTATGTTGATTGGACCACATTCCACGGCAAAGCAGCGTGAAGAATTTTCTGAGCATATACACAAGAATCCACGTAGCTACATTGCACAACCAACTCTAGCCCTATCCCGTGCACCAGTTCTGATCAATAATCATTTTGAAGGACGGCATGTTGACCTGCGACCCTATATTCTTTTTGGCAAAGATATTTACGTTATGCCCGGCGGGTTGACTCGTGTTGCACTGAAAAAAGGCTCACTGGTGGTCAACTCATCCCAGGGTGGTGGTAGCAAGGACACTTGGGTACTGAGAGAATGACTATGCAAGAAACAGCAGAAGAAAAACTAACATGCTAAGTCGTGTCGCAAATTCGATTTACTGGATGAGTCGTTATTTGGAGCGCGCAGAGAATGTTGCACGCTTCATCGAGGTAAATCTCCATCTTAATCTTGATTTACCTGAAGAAATAAACGAACAATGGGCACCTTTGATAAATATTACAGGGGACCGTGAACTGTTTGCTCAGCTTTACGATGAACCTACTCGTGAAAATGTTATGAATTTTCTCACTTTTGATCGAGAGAACCAAAATTCAATTTTAAGCTGTGTTCGCAATGCGCGCGAGAACGCGCGTTCGGTGAGAGAAATTATTTCTTCTGAAATGTGGGAACAAGCGAATAGATTCTACCTTATGGTTCGAGATGCTGATAAAAACAATTCAGCAGTCGACAATCCCAACGAATTTTATACAGCTATCAAAATGGCGAGCCATCTGTTTGATGGTATCACTAATGCTACAATGTCCTATGGTGAAGCATGGCACTTCCTTCAGGTAGGTGAACTACTAGAACGAGCTGATAAATCATCTCGCATACTGGACGTGAAATATTTTATTCTGTTACCTGATGAAGAGAAAACCGGCACGGCCATTGATAATATCCAGTGGGCAGCATTGCTTAAATCGGCAAGCGCACTAGAAATGTACCGTAAACACTCTAAACTGGTCCATCCGTCCAAGGTTGCTGATTTTTTGCTTCTAAATCGCAATTTTCCGCGCTCGGTGCTCTCTTGCTTGGATCGTGCTGTACATTCGTTGCATGCCATCTCTGGTTCTCCGTTGAACGCTTTTAGCAACAAAGCCGAACAACGCTTGGGACGACTGCTAGGAGATTTAAATTATACACAGATAGATGAAATAATTGCTGAGGGACTACATGAGTTTCTTGATAGTTTGCAGACTCGATTAAATCAGATTGACGATGCTGTATATGAAACTTTTTTCACGTTGCGTCCATTGACTAACAATAATATGCAATTCCAATCCCAGGCTTAATAGGAAACTATGACATTCTGTGCTGCAATCAAGATTAAAGATGGCCTCATCGGTATTTCTGATACACGCATTACTTCAGGTACAGAGCGTACCACTGCACGTAAAGTAACAATCCATCAACACGGAAATCACTCCATGTTTTTGATGACTTCTGGACTTCGCTCGGTACGAGACAAAGCGTTAACTTATTTCGAGGAGGTTGTCGAGGAGGAAGACACTACGTTCGATAAACTTTATAAAGCCGTTAACGCTTTTGCAACACAGTTACGTCGTGTGGCAGAAGAAGATAAAAATGCTCTTAAAGAAAGTGGATTAGACTTCAACATATTCTCAATTGTTGGTGGACAATTAGAGAAAGACAACGAACACAAGCTTTTCATGCTCTATCCGGAAGGAAATTGGGTAGAAGTAGGGCCAGGGTCCCCCTACATTGTGATAGGAGAATCAAGTTATGGAAAGCCCGTCATTGACCGGGTGCTTCAATACGATTCCTCTATGATTATGGCACTCAAAGTCGCTTTTATCGCATTCGATTCAGCGCGCATTAGTGCGGTGGATGTCGATTTTCCGATTGATGTTGTACTATACAAACGAAATTCATTCGATATTGTCCAACATCATTTCACACGTGAGGATTTGCAACATTTGCCAGGATGGTGGCAGGAGCGCATGCGGAAAGCAGCAGAAGAGATGCCTGATGATTGGGCGAATACTGTTATCTCCAAGTTGTATCCAAATAAATAATTAAACATCCCTTTATGTTATTCAAAATCATTCATCGTACTTGCTACCATTACAGTGAGCCTGTTCTTTTGGAGCCAATGACTGTCAGACTTCGACCTCGTAGCGATGCCACACAGACTTTAAAAAACTATACTATTAATATAACACCAAGCCCTAGTGGAATTTCTAACTGCACAGAGTTTGACGGAAACAATATTGAAACGGTCTGGTTCAGGGAACAACATACTGACTTGACAATCGTAACAAATTCGCTGGTGGAAACTCATCACGGTGATCCATTTAACTTTTTAATTACCGAACCTAGCGCTTTAAATCTTCCAATTAAATACTTGCCGCACATTGCGCTCATGCTTGAACGCTACAGAGTCCGCGACAACGATGATCCCCAAGTAGCTAAATTTACTCAAGAGATTATACAAACGGTAAATCATAAAACGATTCCATTTCTTTCTCTACTGGCAGAACAGATACCTAAACGCATCCAATATATGCTGCGCGAATACGGTGACCCATGGAAACCGGGAGAAACAATGAAAAAAGGGCAAGGCTCATGCCGTGATTTTGCTATTCTTTTTATTGATATTTGTCGTAGCGTTGGCATTGCTGCAAGATTTGTTAGCGGCTACTGTATAGGCGATAAAGCAGCAGAAAGTCACATGCATGCATGGGCTGAGACTTATCTGCCAGGTGCTGGTTGGCGTGGATTTGATCCAAGTCAAGGATTATCAACATTTGATAACCATATTGCGGTGGCTGTTGGCCAGCGCTCTCAAGATGCCACACCGATTTCCGGAAATTTCAGAGGTACGGCTGAGTCCTATCTTAATGCCTCCATATCAATTAATCGTATAGAGAATGAGTAGCAGCTACCTAACAAACTCTACTCAATTTAAGTTAATAGAAGGAATTAAACTTGGCTTAAAAAGAATGAAAATTATAGAGTTCCTGATGACTCTAACCAGATCATGAATATTTTGAACATTTAGGACTATTTAGTCTTTATAGCTTAACAGAGTTAACCGTTTTAATAATTCTTGCTGCTATTTTATATGGGTCACCATTAGAAGCAGGTCTTCTATCTTCCAGCCAGCCTTTCCATCCATTTTGCACAGTGGTATATGGAATTCTAATAGATGCGCCTCTATCGGAAATTCCAAAGCTGAAATCGTGAATTGATGCTGTTTCGTGGCTTCCTGTTAAACGTTGGTCATTAAATTCTCCATAAACTGCGAGGTGCTCTTCA
>JAHELA010000006.1:21725-24351 GCA_024644425.1 Nitrosomonadaceae bacterium | reverse complement strand
CCAATTGTTAACATTAACTTTACGCCACCAGTCGAAGATCGCCTGCCTACCGAGCCAGAGTGGTTCTTAACTTCTCTTGATTCCAAGTTTGATACCGATAGAGTTAATGAGACTATTTATAAATGGCAGGTGGCTCAAGATCCAAGAACACCTATTTCGGCCGCTATTCGTGAGATTAATAATGATGCGAGTGACAAGTTAAATGTTGGATCGGGCTCTGAATCTAGTAAACCAACACATGTGCAAAATGCTGTTCGGCATATGGAACTTGAGCCATCTACAACATCAACGATACAGCAAGCGGTTAACGCTTCGCAACAAGAATCGATCGCAAGTGGAATACGCTTAGATTCAACAGGTAATAACATGAATCCGGTAGAATCAAATATAATTGATTCATCGGCACCAATTAATACATTTGAGAATAACGATGAATTGACCGGTTCCACTCTACGAATAGACGATGAAGGCAGTCAAAATGAATCCACTATAAAGAACCCAATTTCAATTGAGAAAAAGGGAAACAAAGATGATCCGCAAAGCGAAAGACTCAAGCCTACTAAAGATAAATTAGAATCTACAAGATCAAATAATGAGGATCCAAAACCAATCAATAAGCAGGTTCCAGAAAATGAATCGAATAATGAAGATGATACAGAAACTATTTTAAGCAAAGAAAAGGGCGCTAAAAGCTTTAGCAATCAATTGCGAGATGTAGCTACAAATATTCGTGCATCTTCCAAGAATACGACAGAATGATAAAAAACAGTCAATTTGACGTAAGAGAATCTTTAAGAATTTAAAGAGATAATATTTTGGTTCATATTGTTATAAGAAAAAGAGGGCGGCAAGCTTCTTATAGAGTTAGTTTGTTTGCATTGTTGTTGTTTTTTTCAGGGTGTGCGATCGTACCTAAGCCTTTTACACAAGACGAAGTAAAGAAAAGGGTTGCTGAGGACACAGCCGGAATGTATACAAACCAGGAGCCCATCAATGGACCAATTTCGGTTGAGGAAGCAATAGCTCGCACTCTCAAATATAATCTTGATTACCGATTAAAGCAGATGGAATCTGCGCTTGAATTAGGGCTTACAGGATTAGCAACCTATGACTTGCTACCTAAGCTACTTACAACGGCTGGGTATCGGTCACGCGAGAATTCTCCTGGAGGCACTTCTATTGGCATCGTAGACAGACAAGTATCGTTACGACCATCAACTGCAGAACAGCAAAGACATGCACAAGCAGCCGCAGAGTTTTCTTGGAATTTACTTGACTTTGGTGTTTCTTATTTTCGTGCGCGTCAACAAGCCGATAAATTTCTAATTGCTGAGGAGCGTCGTCGTAAGGTTGTTCAAAACATGGTGCAAGATGTACGGACTTCTTTTTGGCGCGCACTGGGTGCCCAACGGCTTGCTAAGGAAGCAAAAGAAATTCTCGACAAAGCCAATCTAGCTTTAGCCCGCTCACGTGAAGCTGAGGCACAGCGTCTCATTCCACCAGACCTTGCTTTGAACTATCAAAGAGCTCTTTTAGATGCGATCTCTTTACTAAACTTGCGTCGACAAGATCTGACGATAGCTAAAAGCGAACTCGCCGCTTTGATGAATGTGGAACCAGGTGTAGATTTCACTCTAGAAGAATTAGAAGAGTCTAAAT
Source organism: Nitrosomonadaceae bacterium (assembly GCA_024644425.1). Lineage (GTDB taxonomy): Bacteria > Pseudomonadota > Gammaproteobacteria > Burkholderiales > Nitrosomonadaceae > BJGV01. The sequence goes on along the minus strand of JAHELA010000006.1, from coordinate 22,692 downwards.
TGCCTGCACCACCAACTGATATTGGTAAGCTCGAAGAGCTGGCATTGCTTCAGCGTCCAGAGTTGCGTGAAGAAGACTCCAAGAAACGTATTACCGCAGATGAAACACGCAAACAATTATTAAGTATGTTGCCATCAGTAAGCTTTGACTATGGATTTAATTTTGATTCCAATAATCTTCTTTATAACAATAACTGGTTTCAGGGTGGGGTTAGAGTTTCCTGGAATATTATGCGCCTTGCAACTTTACCTTCCGTCCTTAAAACTCGAGAAGGGCAAGTTGAAGTTGATCGATCAAGAAGAATGGCTTTGTCGATGGCAGTTATGACCCAATTGCGTGTTAGTGTTGAGCGATATCGATTGGCAATAATAGATTTCAAATTGGCAGATATTGGTTCTCAGGTGGATCAGCGCTTAGCTGATAATATGCGCGCCTCTGTTACAGCCAAGCTGAATAGCGAGCTAGAAGCAATCAGGACCAATGCACGAGCTGTATTGGGTGCTTATCAACGAGCTAATGCTTATGCTAATGCACAGATTGCATTTGGACGCTTATATAACACACTGGGCTTTGATCCGCTTCCCGATAATTTTGAAGACGATACACTGGAAATATTAACTATGCGCATTCGTGAGCACATTAAAGAAACCGAAGAAGATACGCTTAGAATGACATCTAATTTATTTGGTCATTTGCCATCAGTTTCAATTTTATTTATAGGGATTGATGATCCAATTCTACAAGTTCGTATGAAAGCACAAGTGGCTGAAATATTAGCTCGTCACCAGATTGAATTGGATGCAAAGAATGGTTTTCCTCTTGTATTTACATTACACAGTACTCCGAACGACGAAATAGAAATAACTTCCTTAAAACTGGCGCTAAAAAACCATGATGGCATAAGTAAAAAATCTGCAAAATTTATAACCACAATTCCAAATAACTCTCGTGAATCAGTATATGAAAG
>JAHELA010000006.1:0-21625 GCA_024644425.1 Nitrosomonadaceae bacterium | reverse complement strand
CGTGTTGCAAAAGTTTATGTGCGAAATCATATGACTGTTACACCTGGGCAACCTATGCTTGATTTGGTGAAGTCAGGTCCTTTACGGTTGAAAGTAAACGCTCCATCCAGATTATTGAGTCAACTTAAGGTTGGTTCGGAGTTTGAGGTAAAAATCGATGAGACTGGGAAAGCATACCAAGCAAGTGTGGTAGCCATTAACAGTCGCATTGATTCTGTTAGTCAGACAGTTGAAATTGAAGGTTTAATGTCTCAGGATTTTCCTGAATTACTCGCAGGAATGAGTGGTACTGCAATAATGCCTACAATGTAGTGCTTAATAGCTATCTTAATGTGTCTCATAGTGATTTTTATACTGCAAAATGGATAATGTGAACGAAGCTACTAAGCAGCCTGCATTAGAAGCCCTTCTCAAGTTAGACTTACGTTCCGTTAAAGCTATAAATTCGGCAGACCTGTCTTTTATCATTGTCAATGAAACAATAGCATTGGCGCCATATCGGCAAGCAGCATTCTTTGCGGTTTCTCCTACTGCAGGGCTTGAGCTTGTTGCTGCATCAGGTCTGGTAAGCGTGGCAGAAGATTCACCATACGCTATATGGCTTAGCGGCTTCATCAAAACTATCTCAAAAATAGTCCCAAAAGAACCTGGTTGCCATAAATTAGATTTTCCGGAAGCGCCAGAAGGATTTAAAGATGGTTGGGAAGAGTGGCTACCTGAGCATTTACTTTTTTCAAATTTGTTTAGCCAATCTGGAGCTCATCAAGGAATGGTGATGTATGCTAGAGAAGAACCATGGCTTTCTCATGAAATTGAGAAATTGGATCATATACATGAAATCTATGGTTCCTGTCTTGGCTTCTTAAGTGAAGCAAAGGTTCCTTTTGTTCAAAGACTGCGTGGGTGGATGAGTAAGGCGGTCAGCTACTGGGCATTAATCGCAATTTTTGTAGCTTTATCTATTCCTATTCGTTTATCTGTATTAGCCCCAGGTGAGGTTATAGCTTTAAATGCATTTGCTGTTGCAGCTCCACAAGACGGTGTAATTAGTAAAGTCCACGTACAACCAAATTCAGTAGTAAAAGTAGGTGATTTATTATTTTCTTTGGATGACACTATTGTTACTAGCAAGATGAAAGTGGCAGAAAAGGCATTGTCAATTGCACGTGTTGATGCATTAAATGCACAACAGCGAGCTTTTAATGATCTAAAAAGTAAGGGTGAAATTGCTTCTGCTATTGGTCGTGTTCGTGAGAAAGAGGCTGAATTAGAATCATTAAAAGCATTAATGGCGCGAATAGAAGTTAGAGCCGAACGTGACGGCCTTGTAATTTACGGTGATCCAAATGATTGGATAGGAAGACCCGTACAAACAGGTGAGCGCGTGATGCAATTGGCGAACCCAAATGATGCTGGCTTACTAGTATGGTTGCCTGTACACGACGCATTAAACTTAGACATTGGTGCGCCGATGCGTTTATTTTTGCATATTGATCCACTCAATCCATTACCTGCATTATTACTTCAAACTAGTTTTGAGCCTGTCATGAGTCCAGAAGGCGTATCTGCGTATCGAATAAAAGGAAAATTTGAGGAGGATATCAATAAGCCGCGTATTGGTTTACGCGGTACAGTTCGTATCTCAGGTAAGTGGGCGACACTGGGATATTATTTTTTTCGAAGACCAGTAACTGCAGTACGTGAATGGACAGGCCTGTGAGTTTGTTAAATCATCCAGATTCGAATAGTCAAATTTCTCTTCCTCCATTGCGAGAGGAGCTTAAATTGCTCCCTACAACAGCAAATAGTGATGGCTCCTCGGCCTGGATGGTGCAAGATCCGATTAACAATAGTTTCTTTCGTATTGGGTGGCTTGATTTTGAGATGTTATTACGCTGGGCTTGCGGCTCACCTGAAAAGATTGTGAATTCGGTAAATAACGAAACTACATTGGATGTTGAGATTGCAGATGTAAATGAGCTAAAGAATTTCTTGGAAGAAAATAGTCTACTCCAAGCAAATACTAAGGAAGCTGTTGATCAGCTTAGGCAGCGTGCAAAAGATCAAGATAGAGGAATCATCACTTGGATACTACATCACTATCTTTTTTTTCGTATTCCCCTTTTTTACCCACAAACTTGGTTAGCAGCCTTAATGCCATGGCTTAGCTGGATATTCACGCGTACAACTGCTATTTGTGTCTCTGCTATAACTCTGATCGGAATATTTTTAGCTATACGCCAATGGGAAACGTTTTCAAGTACATTCGTTGATCAGCTTACTTGGGCAGGTTTGTTTGGATATATGTCGGCGCTAGTTTTTGCGAAGGCTTTGCATGAAATGGGGCATGCAATAACTGCAACACATTATGGGGTGAGAGTAGCGCACATGGGCGTAGCACTACTAGTGATGTTCCCTATGTTGTATACAGATACCAGTGAAAGTTGGAAGTTGAGTAATCCTCGGCAACGTTTGGCAATTGCGAGTGCCGGTATTATTACAGAGCTTGCTTTAGCAGGTTTGGCTACATTTGCATGGAGTCTGTCGCCAGATGGGGCAGTCAAAAGCGCATTATTCTTTTTAGCTACAACAAGCTGGATACTTACATTATTGGTAAATGTAAGCCCATTTTTGAGATTTGATGGCTACTTTATCCTAATGGATGTAATTGATTTTCCAAACTTACACCAGAGGTCTGGTGCATTTGCTCGTGTTTGGATTAGGCGTACTTTGTTTGGTTTTGATGAAAATTGGCCAGAAGAAGTTAAGGGAAATAGTAGGAATTTTTTAATTTTATTTGCATTCATGACATGGTTGTATCGACTAGTAGTGTTCCTCGGTCTTGCAGTATTAGTGTATTACTTTTTCTTTAAGGTTTTAGGCATTATTCTAATGATACTCGAGCTTGTATGGTTTATTTGGCGACCTATATGGGCTGAGATGAGTGTATGGAAAGAAAGAAAACTGGAAATTAAAACTAGCCGTAAGTGGATGTTCTCCTTGCTATTTGGGGCTTTCCTGCTGGTTATTTTAGTGCCATGGCAAACAGGGGTTAAAGGGCCAGGTTGGGTACATCCTGAACGATTACATGTGTTGTACTCGCCTTTACCTGGGAGAATAGTTAGATTACCAAAAGAAGAAAATGTAACTAATGGGCAACCATTGTTTATTCTTGAATCTCCAGACTTGAGGTTATCTGCAGAACGATCAAGAGTACTTGCTGAAGCGCGTTCAAATGAACTAGTTGGTTTGATGGGATTACCAGACGGGGAAGCGCGCAGAGAGCAAGTAAGGGCACAGCAAGAAAAATATTCAGCAGAAGAGGAGCTTTTCCTGGATGAGCAGGCACGATTAAAAATATCAGCTTCATTCTCTGGAACAATTGTAGATTTGGACAAGGAACTTGCACCGGGTGTCTGGGTCCGGCCTAGCCAACCTTTAGCTACTTTAGTTGATTATACACAGTGGGTGGTTGATGCATATGTTAATGAGGATGATATTTATCGAGTCAGCCCAGGTGATAGTGCACAGGTATACATGCCTTTAAGACTTGGTGTGCTTCGAGGAGAAGTTATAGAGGTTGATGCTACTCGGACGACTATACTTCCACACTACAGTTTAGATGCGAAGTCAGGTGGAGATATCATTACTTTGGAAGATAATAAAAAAAGTATACCTAGAAATGCCATATATCGCGTACGTATTAAGTTAGACAATCCTCCTCCTGATAGTCGCCAAATGAAAACCGGCAATGTTGTAATTAGCGGTAAACCTAAAGCATGGTTACCAACTTTTCTTGAACGAGTAGGTGCTATTGCAGTTCGAGAGAGCGGCTTTTAGTTTATTTCTTTTTCGCTATTAAGATTTCTCTTCAGAATACTTACTTAGTATTTAAAATATTAATGACAAGAGTCCTATAAAAGAAGTAATTATAATTGTGGTTAAATTGTGGATGATTGATATATGCTGCCAGAAATTAGTTTTGTTATAAAGAAGCAGGATCTCTATTCTTGGTAAGTAATTTTTTCTAGCTTATTAGTATTAATGATTTAAATTTATGAGAACATTAATTACTGGCGCAAATGGCTTCGTTGGATCGGCGGTTGTACGTTGTTTACTAGATGCTGGCCATGAGGTTCGGTGTTTAATCAGGCCAGGAAGTGACCAGAGTAACCTTGATGGGTTACACGTTGAGACTTCAGTAGGTGATTTACGTGATCACGCGTCTCTGAAACGTGCAATAGTAAATTGCGAGAATTTGTTTCACGTTGCCGCAGATTATCGTCTCTGGGTACCAGATCCAGAAACTATGTATGACATTAATGTCAAAGGAACTGAGGCTTTAATTCTTGCTGCAACCGAAATTGGTATTAAACGAATAATATATACCAGTAGTGTCGCTACTATCGGTTTAAATTATGACGGCAGCAATGCGAATGAGAAAACGCCTTCTAGCATTGACCAAATGACTGGCCACTATAAACGTTCAAAATTTCTTGCAGAACAAGTAGCTCAGAATTTTACTAGAAAATATGATTTGGATTTAGTTATCGTTAATCCTTCCACTCCGATAGGACCACGTGATTTAAGACCAACACCTACAGGGCGGATAATTGTTGATACACTTAGGGGGCGGATGCCTGCGTACATGGATACGGGTCTAAATATTGCACATGTTGATGATATAGCACAAGGCCATCTTCTAGCATATATGTATGGAAGACCAGGGGAGCGCTATATCCTGGGAGGCGAGAATATGAGTTTACTACAAGTTCTGCAAACTATAGATGAGATTAGCGAAAAAAAGATAAAACGAATAAATATTCCAGCGAAGTTGATTCTTCCTATGGCTTGGATAATGGAGAAAGTAGCTGCTATTACAAAAGTTGAACCCCGTGCGTCAGTAGACAGTATTCGTATGGCAGAGAAAAAAATGTTTTTTTCTAGTGAGAAAGCTATAAGTGAATTGGGTTATCAATTTCGGCCTGCAAAAAGTGCAATAAAAGATGCAATTACTTGGTTTGAGAATAACGGCTATTGCGATAAATATATGAATACAAAAACTAAAAGAAAGTCTCTAGTGTAGACCTTACAAATATTTTTAAAGGGTGCAGTTTGTTATAGTTGGACTCATGTAATAAATATTTTGGCAAGATTACCAATAATTTTCTAACGAGCAAATTTCTTTAAAACCACCATTACCTCATTAATTGCTGCATTACCTTTTCCAGACTTGATTGCTCCTTGCATACAGCCATGGGTATGATTTTCTAATAGTCGCATAGCAACAGCGTCAAGCGCTGATTGTAGTGCAGATATTTGGTTTAAGACGTCAACGCAATAACGATCTTCCGTTATCATTTTAGTTACGCCGCGTACTTGTCCTTCAATACGGTTGAGCCGTTTTATTAGTACATCTTTATTCGGCTGTACAGCAGTCTTAGGCCTGTTGTGTGGTTTCTTTTGAGATATTAATTTCAAAACCTGCCTCCATAATTGCTTCTTTAAATTGATTTACATTAGTTTTTTCTGCGTCATACTGGATCGTAACCTGCTCGTTCTCAAGTGAAACATCTACACCATTTACTCCAGCAATTCTCTCCAATACGTTTTTTACACTACTGACACAACCCAGACAGGTCATGCCATTAATATTCATTATGATTTTTTGCATTTTATACGCTCCATTTCTAAGAGATTCTCATTTTAGGAACTTGCCTTCCATCGTTTCAATAGTAAAGAGTTTCCTACTACAGACACTGAACTCATTGCCATTGCTGTAGCAGCGATCACTGGATTTAGTAATCCTACTGCTGCAAGCGGTATGCCTAGCACATTGTAAATGAAAGCAAAAAATAGATTCTGGCGAACTTTACTAAGCGTTCTGTGTGAAAGAGAAATTGCATCCACAACGCTCATTAAATCATTGCGCACTAGAGTGATGTCGGCTGCCTCAATCGCTACATCGGAACCAGCCCCTATGGCAAAACTCACGTTGGCTTCTGCAAGTGCTGGAGCATCATTTATCCCGTCTCCCACCATAGCAACAAACTTACCACTTTCTTTTATTCTTCCTACTTCAGCAGCCTTATCTTGAGGCAGTACTTCAGCACGGTAACCTGCGATTCCTACCTGCTTAGCAATAGAAGCAGCAGTAGCAGAGTTATCACCTGTGAGCATTATTACTTCTATCCCCATGGATTGCAGACGCTTCACCGCTTGTTTAGAGGTGGTGCGTAGCTGATCAGCGATTGCAATATATCCAAGGACTTCAAATGCGTGGTCAAACTTTTTAGCAACACCAATGACGGTTTTACCTTCAGCTTGAAGAGTAAATATACGATCGTTATCAATTTTTGTACCACGATCAATTAAAAATTTTGCGGCACCCAGCATATATTCAGCGTCATCAATACGGGCAGTAATTCCATTGCCAGTGACAGCAGTAAAATCATAAATCGCTTGTGGTTTAATATTCATGTTTGTTGCAAGTTCTATTATTGCTTTGGCAAGAGGATGCTCTGAGCCTTGTTCTAAACTAGCAGAAATCTGTATTAAATCATGCTCAGTAATGGACCCTAGAGGAACAATATTGGTCACGACAGGCTTTCCTTCTGTAAGGGTTCCAGTCTTGTCTACTATAAGTATCTGGATTTTTTCCGCCTGTTCAAGAGCAGCAGCATTTTTAACTAATACTCCGACTTGTGCACCACGCCCTACTCCAACCATGATCGCTGTTGGTGTAGCTAATCCCAGCGCGCAGGGACAAGCAATTACCAATACCGTTACGGCGTTGATAAGCGCTAGAACGGAGTCATTGGCAAGCCACCAAGTCAGTAAAAAAGTCAGAGTACTAATAGCTACAACTACTGGAACAAAGATACCTGAAATTGTATCGGCCATTCTCTGGATCGGTGCTTTAGACCCCTGTGCTTCTTCCACTAAATGGATTATGGCCGCAAGTTGTGTATGGGCACCAACGCTGGTAGCACGACATTTAAGTAATCCTTGTTGGTTCATAGTTGCAGCATAGACTTTTGCTCCAACATTTTTAGATAGGGGTAGACTTTCACCAGTTAACATTGATTCATTTACATTAGATGAGCCCTCAATAACGATACCATCTACTGGCAGATTCTCACCTGGACGTACGATAAAAACATCATTTATTTTAAGGGTGCTTGCATCTACATCAATGATCTTACCATCACGCTCTACTCGCGCAGTCTTAGGTTGTAGCCCTATAAGTTTTTCAATAGCTGCTGAAGTTTTATTTTTAGCGCGTGTCTCCATTAGTTTACCCAGTAAAACTAAAGTGATAATAGCCGCACTTGACTCAAAATAAACATGTTGATTAAGAGCAAATAATGTGACAACTACACTAAAAAAATAGGCCATGCTAGTTCCAAGTGCAACTAAAACATCCATGTTTGCGCTACCTCCGCGAAGCGCATGCCATGCACCTGTATAAAAACGCATACCAATCCAGAATTGTATAGGGGTAGCAAGCAGCCACTGCAACCAGCGCGGTAGTAACTCAGTAGTAATACCTGAAAAAATAGTTCCCATATGTAGCATCAAGGGTAGGGTAAGGGCAGCAGAAATCCAAAACATACGAAGTTCTGCCCGGTAGGTAGCTAATCGCCGTGCTTTTTCCTCGATACGGTTAGCTTCAGTGATTTCAGTGGCGCTATAGCCTTCTTTGACAATAGTAGCTATCAGTTCGCTTGCTGTCGTTGAACCAGGGTTGAAGCTTGCATGAGCCCTTTCTGTGGCTAAATTGACTGTAGCGGTGACTCCGGGAAGATTGTTCAACGCTCTTTTAATACGGTCACTACATGTTGTACAGGTCATCCCATTGATTTGTAGTTGTACCGATTGAGGGACCACATGGAATCCTGCTTGCTCAATAGAGTTAATTAGCTTCTCAGGTATGGTCTGAGTATCATCGAAATTAATTCGTGCTTTCTCATTTGTGAGATTGACTGCTGCATGAACGCCTGGCAGTTTATTTAAATTCTTTTCTATACGTGTGGCACAGGCCGCGCAGGTCATACCTTCGATAGGTATTTCTATTTGTTTGAGATTAGGAGAATTCAAAATAATTCCTAGTTATTAATAGAATTACCTTATACCCCACCTGGGTATATGTCAATATCTAAAATGGCACTAAAAAATATTTGAAGAGCTTTGTTTAGTGAAATATAGAACTACTTTAGTGTTGTAATAAGTTAGTCTTCTCGTCGCAAATGAGGAAATAGTATTACATCACGAATACTTGGGCTATCGGTAAGTAACATAACTAAACGATCTATACCGATGCCTTCACCCGCTGTGGGGGGGAGGCCGTATTCTAATGCGCGAATATAGTCGCCATCGTAATGCATAGCTTCTGCATCTCCTGATTCTTTAGCAAGTGCTTGTGCAGAGAAGCGCGCGTTCTGATCTTCTGGATCATTCAATTCAGAAAAGCCATTGGCTATTTCACGCCCAGCAATATAAAGTTCAAAACGGTCAGTTATCTCTGGATTTTTATCATTACGGCGTGCTAGAGGAGAGACATCTGCTGGGTAATTAATAATAAAAATAGGGTCAATTAATAAGCGTTCAGTTGTTTCATCAAATAGTGAGAGTTGTAATCCACCTATACCATCTTCCGGTTTGTAAATAATATCTAACGACTGCAATTTATTAATTAGGAATGTACGATTATTGAGCTGTGCGTCAGTGTATTCTGGGTGAAATTTTTGAATTGCTTGCGTGATGGATAATCTTAAAAATGGATTTGCAAGATCAACTTTATGTCCTTGATAGGAGATTATAGTCGTACCTAAAACTTTTATTGCAATATCACGGAGCAATGTTTCTGTTAGATCCATCAAATATACGTGATCTTGGTAGGCCTCATAAAATTCTAACATTGTAAACTCAGGATTGTGACGGATGGAAATTCCCTCATTTCTGAAACTACGGTTTATTTCAAAAATTTTTTCCATTCCACTCACTACTAAACGTTTTAAGTATAATTCTGGTGCAACTCGTAAATAAAGATCCATGTCTAGCGCATTGTGATGAGTCACAAAGGGACGTGCTGCTGCGCCACCTGGAATAGGGTGCATCATCGGTGTTTCTACTTCCATATAACCACGTGCGACAAAGAAATCACGAATAGATTGAATAATATTAGAGCGTGTAATAAATACCTTTCTAGTATCCTCGTTAGAGATTAGATCAAGATATCGCTGGCGATATTTTTGTTCCTGATCTGTGAGACCGTGAAATTTCTCAGGTAGAGGGCGTAATGATTTAGTTAAAAGTCGCAAACATGTTACACGTACTGAGAGCTCGCCAGTTTTAGTTACGAAAAGTGATCCTCGCGCGCCTAAGATATCACCTAAATCATAATGCTTGAATTCAGCGTGGGTAGCTTCACCAGCAATATTGTTGGTGATGTATAATTGAATTTGTCCACTCATATCTTGAATGGTGGCGAAGCTTGCCTTTCCCATCACACGTTTTAGCATCATGCGGCCAGCTACCCCTACAGATATCGGATTTGCCTCTAGAGCATCATTCGATAGCTTGTCATATTTTTCATGAAGATCTGATGCCAAATCGTTACGGCGAAAATCATTTGGAAAGGCATTGCCTGCTAGACGCAATGCAGATAATTTCGCACGTCGTTCTTCAATAATCAAATTAGTATCTTGAGGCGGTTTTTCTTCCTGATTGCTCATTCCCTATCCTTAATATAAATCTCATACTATATGTGGCGCCAATTATAGCGTTGTGCCACCCTCTGCGCCATCATCTTACAGAATCAAGTACACGCTGGGGATTGCTTGCATATCAGTTTATATTTATTTTATTGTATAGTTGTTCATATTTTTAAAATATATGGAATCTTATATACTTAACATAATTCCTTGGCCTTAGGTTTTTACTGCTATTTTTCTGATAGCAAGCATTAAACTGGTGGCACAAAGTGTGAATACCATACTGGAGAGCGATAGTACTTTATTCAATTGATATTATGAAAAATTTACAGAAAACAGACCTAAATAAGTTGAAAAAATTATCTACTGAGCAGTTTACGGTCACACAGACAGGGGGCACGGAACAGCCATTCAAGAATGCATATTGGAATAATTATGAGCCAGGACTTTATGTAGATGTGGTTTCTGGCGAGCCCCTTTTTGGCTCAATGGATAAGTTTGATTCTGGTACTGGTTGGCCAAGTTTCACACGCCCACTTAGGTATAACGGAGTTGTAGAAAAACAAGATTACAAATATGGCATGATAAGAACAGAGGTACGTTCGCAGCAAGCAGATTCCCATTTGGGTCACGTGTTTAGTGATGGACCAGCGCCGACATGGAGGCGCTATTGCATTAATTCGGCATCTTTACGATTTATCCCTGTTGAGATGATGAAAGAGCAAGGATACGAAGATTACTTAGATATATTCCTAAAAATGGATTTGGTAAAAGAAGGCGTAAGTAATTCGGAATAATAAAACTAAACATTATTGAATGTATCGATTATGGCTAGAAAGTTGTTAATTCTGATTGTGGGTTATGATCCCTGTTTTAGATTTTCCCGAATAAAATCATCTAATCCGCCATCAAGTACTGCTTGAGTATTGCCAATTTCTATTCCTGTGCGTAGATCTTTGATACGAGACTGATCCAGCACATAGGAACGTATTTGATGTCCCCAACCGATGTCAGTTTTGGAGTCTTCTATGGCCTGTTTTTCATCATTACGTTTACGTAATTCCTCTTCATATAGGCGTGACTTTAGCATTGCCATTGCTTCTGCACGATTCCGGTGTTGTGATCGGTCATTCTGGCATCTCACAACAATACCGGATGGATTATGAGTTATACGAATGGCTGAATCAGTTTTGTTGATGTGTTGGCCACCTGCGCCAGAAGCTCGGTATGTATCAATACGTAAGTCTGCAGGATTGATTTCTATTTCAATAGTATCGTCTGCTTCTGGGTAGACAAATACGCTAGCAAACGAAGTATGGCGGCGATTTCCAGAGTCAAACGGGGATTTTCTTACTAAACGATGAATGCCGCTTTCGGTACGCAGATAGCCATAAGCGTAATCGCCCGATATTTTGAGAGCGGCGCTCTTGATACCTGCGACTTCACCCGAAGATTCTTCTAATACTTCCACCTTATAACTATGACGCTCACAATAACGTAGATACATACGTTCTAGCATTGATGCCCAATCTTGTGCTTCAGTGCCGCCAGAACCAGACTGAATTTCTAAAAAGCAGTTATTGGGATCCATTGGATTGGTAAACATACGGCAGAATTCCATATCTGCCACTGTCACTTCCAGTTTACTTACATCATCGCTGATGCTTTTTAACATTTTTACGTCTTTTTCTTCCCTTGCCATTTGGAACAAATCACTAGTATCTTGTAATTGCTGTCCAATTGTTTCTAAAGTATGAATTACATCTTCTAGCGTTTTCTTTTCACGCCCCCATTCCTGGGCACGTTTACTATCACCCCAAATTGCTGGGTCTTCAGCTAGTTGGGAGAGTTCATTTAGACGTGTTTGCTTAGCATCAAAGTCAAAGATACCTCCGTAACTCTTCTGCTCGATTATTGAGGTTGGTGAGTTGATTGGCAATAGTGTTGATTTGTTCTGCTTCCATATTGCTGTGTCCTGAAATACCATAATTAAGTAATTATACCGTAAGCTGAATAAGAAGAGCTTCCTCCTATCACTTTGTATTCAGAGATATAAAAAATTGCCTCAAAGACATGTAAGGAAGAAAGTCTATTTTTTCGTTACAATTACATGATGTCAAAATATTTTGCATTAATTCCGGCTGCAGGGTCTGGTTCACGTATGGAGAACAATTTGCCCAAACAATATTTGCCAATAGCTGGCAGGCCAATGATTTATCATGCGTTGAAGGCACTATGTCATTTTCCAAAAATTGCTAGTGTTTTTGTTGTTTTAGCGCCTCACGATAGTGAGTGGTTAAAGCATGACTGGTCGGAATTTTCTGATAAGCTAATTATGTTAAATTGTGGTGGTACAACTCGCTCTATGAGTATACTTAATGGTCTCAAAGCAGCTTCGGAAAAACTGTTAATTGGTGATAATGATTGGGTGCTAGTACACGATGCTGCACGACCTTGTTTGAGTGAAACGCTACTTGAAAAAATAGTGGATGAGTTAACTAATGATGCAGTTGGTGGATTGCTAGCAGTTCCTTTGGCCGATACGTTAAAAAGAAGTAATGTTAGTAGTCGAGTTGAGCGAACCGAATCTAGGAAGGATTTGTGGCAAGCACAAACACCTCAAATGTTTCGATACAAACTTTTAGTGGATGCCTTAAGTAGGCCAAGCAGCATGACTATGACTGACGATGCTAGTGCAATTGAGGGATTGGGTTTACATCCTAAACTGGTACTCAGTGACACACGTAATTTAAAAATTACTTATCCACAGGATATAGTCTTGGCGGAACTGATACTACGAACGCAATTGGGGGGTGATGGTGAGTGTAGTTAGAATTGGACAAGGTTCTGATATACACCAGTTAGTCGAAGGACGTAAGCTGATTATTGGTGGGGTAACGATTCCTTATGAGAAAGGTTTACTCGGACATTCCGACGCCGATGTGTTGTTACATGCAGTTTGTGATGCATTATTAGGAGCAGCTGCGTTAGGAGATATTGGGAGGCATTTTTCAGATACTGACCCAAGCTACAAGAATATTGACAGTCGAGTATTATTAAGAGAAGTTTGCCATCTACTTAGGGAGAATAACTACAAGCCGATCAATATTGATGCAACAATTATTGCTCAAATGCCCAAAATGTCACCGCATATTCCAGAGATGATAGCAAACATTGCAAATGATCTTGGTGTTGAATCTAATGATGTCAATGTTAAAGCTAAGACTGCTGAGCATCTAGGGCCAATAGGTCAGGGTGAGGCTATTGAGGCGGAAGCAGTATGCCTAATTATTGGAACTGAGAGAGCAGTAAGCTGAAGCAAATATATAAAGTAAGGAAGTCGGTCAGTGTATTCTTTGCAATATGGCCAAACAATGAAGTGCGGCATCAATTAGATGATTTGTCAGAGAAACTAAAATTAGTCTGTGGAGGAAGGAAAGTTGTAGCTGATAACATTCATCTTACACTGATTTTTCTAGGAGAAATTGAAGCTAGTCAGTTGGATCAACTACTTTTAGTAGCAAATACGGTAAAGGGGCGGGCATTTAATTTTATAGTTGACGGGAATCATTACTGGCAGAGTAATCGTTTAGTCTACGCTGGCACAGATGAGGTTCCACTCGAACTCTGTGATTTAGTAATTTCTTTAAAGAAAATCTTATCTGCCAATGGTTTTTCTTTTGATCACAGAGTTTTTACACCACACATAACACTAGTAAGAAAGGTTCAACACCATGTTTTGCCTAACTCATTAATACATTTAGAAGAGCCAATTATCTGGCCTGTACGTGAGTGGTTACTGGTGAAATCGGAGCAGGGTAGAGACAGATCAGTTTATACTTCTATCGGTCGCTGGCCCTTGGCATCTCATAGATAAATACAACTTTCTAAATGTCTTGTCAGTTGTTTTTTACTGGCCTTGGTGTAATCTTTTTCAAAGCTGTCACTAACAAGAGCTCGTACTTGGTGATCCAAGTTTCCGTTAATGAGTCCCATAAATGGCGCAGAAGCAACGAGAATTAGACGTTGATAGCAATTAGCAGTACGCCCGTGATCAAGCTCTTTTGCAAGCTCTAGGGCAAAGTGCTGAGCTTCGTTTTGTTTTGGGTCTGTGGCTGGCGTAAATGAACCGTGGCCATTACCATGTCCTTTGTAGTGTCCGGGTCGGTCTGAAACTAAATCAAGTGCTTTTCCTCTACTAGCATTATGCTTAAACTCCTTAAGTTTCTGAAGCCCCTTCTTTGGTCCGTAGTTTGCGTAGAGATGTGCAGCACTTGCATTTGCGACTAGAATCCATGTATTACTCATTGTGTGTCCTCTATGAAATTTTGTGCAGTGATATGGGTAGTGACTACCACCTTATAATTAGCATATCACTGCTACAATTAAGTAGACAGTAAATTGTTCACAAATATCAACTGATCAAAGAAAATCATTGAATTTATTAAAATTTTGAGATCTCTTAAACCTGATAACTTAAAAATTCTTGCTTTTGATACTTCATCCGAATACTGTTCGATTGCTATTGGTGTAGGTGATGAGGTGTTGAGCCAAAAGACTTTTGCTGGAAAAAGACATTCTGAACTTCTTTTACCAATGTTGCACGAATTGTTAGCACAGGCAGAATTGTCGCTGGAGAAATTGGATGGCATTGCTTTTGGTGCTGGCCCAGGATCATTTACAGGATTACGTGTTGCCTGTGGGGCAGCACAAGGACTAGCTTTTGGGTTACACCTACCAGTAATTGGCATTTCAACATTAAAAGCGCTGGCAGCACAAATTAATAATAAGAATGTAATTACAGCAATTGATGCCCGTATGGGCGAGATTTATCATGCTGCTTATATTAAATCTACAGATAATTGGAAAACGGTGAGTATGCCAACTCTTTGTTTTCCTCGTGCTGCGCCGTTATTACAGGGAAGAAATTGGACTGGTTGTGGCAGTGGCTTTGATACCTATTTTGAAGACTTGCATAAACATTATGGTAGTTGCATCACTCATATTGAAAGAAATCTAGTTCCACATGCACGTGAGATAGTGAAATTAGCTAAAAAAGGTTTTGCTGAAGGGTTAGGAGTTGACCCTGTTGATGCAGTTCCTATTTATATTCGTAACAAGGTGGCATTAAAGGAAAGTGAAAGATGAGCGCACAATTTAAGGAAGTGCCAGAGATCAGGCAAATGCGTGTGACTGATATAGATAGGGTTATTATCATTGAACAAGAGGTTTTCCTTTTCCCCTGGACATGGGGAAATTTTAGAGATTCAATAAATTCTGGGTATCACTGCTATGTATTCGAAGTAGAAGGGAATATTATTGGTTACGGTGTTATGACAATTTATGCAGATGAAGCCCACATACTTACGCTTAGCATTGCGGCAGGGTTCCAGGGAGCAGGGTGGGGAGAGAAACTGATACAGTACTTTATTAGTCTTGCCAAGGAACATCATTCACTATCTGTTTTTTTAGAGGTACGTGAATCAAATTTTGGTGCTGCTAGGCTGTATGAACGGATAGGCTTTAAACCGATAGGAACCCGTACAGGCTATTATCCTGCGATGGGAGGGCGCGAGGATGCAATTGTTATGGAATTGAAACTATGAGTACGAGACGAAAAGATATTCTTAAAGAATTAGAATTGATTCCGTTGTGGTGCTCTAGAAAAAAAACTCAGTGCAGCCATTTTTCAGAGGTGCCCAGTCCGCCTATCGATGTGATTAAAGATAGGCGTTCACAGATTTTGCATTCGGACTGGGTTCATCTTAAGACAAGTGTAACTAGATGTACCGCTTGTTCCTTGAGTAAAGCCCGGACCAGAACAGTATTTGGGGTAGGGGATGAGAACGCTGATTGGCTATGTGTAGGTGAAGCTCCAGGTGGTGAAGAGGATGCTAAGGGGGAACCCTTCGTTGGGCCAGCTGGAAAATTACTGGATAACATGCTTGAGGCAATTAATCTGAAACGTGGGAAAAATATTTACATTACTAACATTGTCAAATGTCGTCCTCCAGACAATAGAAATCCAGACCCTAGTGAAGCACAACAGTGTGAGCCTTATCTTACAAGGCAAATAGAATTAGTTAAGCCTAAGCTTATTATTGCACTTGGAAGAATTGCAGCACAAAATCTATTGAATACTAGTTCTACAATAGCTAGTTTACGCGGTACATTACACGAGTATCTGGGAATTCCTTTAGTTGTTACATATCATCCAGCTTACTTGTTACGTATACAGCCTGATAAAGCAAAGGTATGGGAAGATTTATGTTTCGCAAGAGATGCCATGCAGACCATGTCATAAAAACATCTAGCTGACTAATTACTTTATAGAAGTTTTATCAAAGTTTTTTATGTGCTCCTATTAGATGTAGTGAATCCTCCTTGCTTTGGTTGAGTAAGTGCCACCGGCGTATCAGTGTCATAGTTACCGCTACAAATAAACCAAAAATTATAATGACGGAGTAAATATGCACATCAAAACTTACCAACAATGCATACACTGCTAGCATGGCAAGTATGCTCAAGTTCTCATTAAAGTTTTGTACAGCGATAGAGTGACCTGCACCCATAAGAATGTGTCCACGATGTTGTAGCAGAGCGTTCATTGGCACTACGAAGAACCCAGCCAGTCCACCAATTAGCATTAGCAAAATAATTGCAATCCACAGCCCTTTTACTAATATCATAGCCATTACTACAATACCCATAGCTATACCAAGTGGGATTACTCTTACGGATTGTCTTAAGGAAACAAATCGTGCAGCCATCACAGCACCTATTGCGATGCCTACTGCGACCACACCTTGTAGTTGCGCTGCTTTGTTTAGGGGATAGCTAAGGGCTACTTCAGCCCATTTCAACACTATAAATTGCAGCGTTGCACCAGCTCCCCAGAACAAAGTTGTTACAGCCAACGAAATCTGACCTAGTTTGTCCGTCCATAACAACTTAACGCAATGCTTGAATTCATGTATCAAGAAAATTGGATTTTTATTGAGAATGCGGTGGTCAACACCAGTGTTTGGAATATATAGATTAAAGATGGCAGCAATGCTATAGAACACAGCAATGAAAAGAATAGATGCTTCTGGAGTAGTATTAACACCAGTATCAATGAAAGGAAAGTCGAAGTCCAGAAATACAGCGGAAACTACTGGGGTAATTAACACACCACCCAGAACCGTTCCAAGAATAATAGAGGCTACAGTCAGTCCCTCAATCCAACCATTTGCAATTACAAGTTTTTCCGGGGGCAGTAGCTCAGTTAGTATGCCATATTTTGCCGGAGAGTATGCTGCCGCACCTAGTCCAACGAAGGCATATGCAGCAAGAGCAAAATACTGATGTGAAGCCAGAAAAAGTAAACTACAACCTACAATCTTAATGGAATTACTGATAAACATCACTCTTCCCTTGGGCATAGAATCAGCAAATGCTCCTACAAAAGGGGCAAGGATTACATAGAACAATACAAATACAAATTTGAGCATAGGGGTGAGATATGCAGGGGCATGAAGATCTATCAATAGTGCAATTGCAACAACCAATAGTGCATTGTCCGCTAATGACGAAAAGAATTGTGCTGCCATAATGGTATAGAAACCACGTTTCAAATTATGCCCCTCCAAATTGTTGTAATGTACTGAAGAATGCTACAGTATGAATTTTACTTGTATGTTGGAAGAATAAGTGGTGATTTTTTCTAATTATTGTACATATGTCACGTCCTATACATGCTCTGATTGATCTATCTGCGCTTGAGCACAACCTTTCCGTAGTTCGTCGCCATGCGCCACGCTCACGAGTAATGGCGGTAATCAAAGCTGACGCTTATGGTCATGGATTAATGCGTGCCGCAAAAGCACTTAAAAGCGCAGATGGCTTTGCAATGCTTGAGTTAGATGCCGCAATTTGCCTGCGAGAGGCTGGTTTTCGTCAAACTATCTTATTAATTGAGGGTTTTTTTTCCGTATCTGAACTAGCACTACTCGAACATTATCAGCTTTCTACTGTTATCCATCATAGTGAGCAATTAGAGATGCTTTCTGCTTATAAACGACCTGGAGGGTTAGATGTATTTTTGAAACTCAATACTGGTATGAACCGTTTGGGGTTTACTCCTGAGCAATTTTCATCCGCATTAGAGTCACTTAAGTCCAATCTTGCTGTTGGGCAAGTTACGTTGATGACACATTTTGCTTGTGCTGATGAACCTGGGGGGGAAGTAGTAACAAGGCAGCTAGAATGTTTTAACACCGTTACAGCAGGATGTAATTTATCACGCACATTAGCCAACTCTGCAGCAATTTTACGCTACCCTAAAACCCATGCTGATTGGGTACGTCCTGGCATTATGCTTTATGGCGCCTCACCATTTCCTGATACAGCTGCTAGCAAACTTGGTTTATGTTCAGCTATGACATTATCCAGCAGAATTATTTCTATCCAGAATCTTCGTACAGGGGACAAGGTTGGATATGGGCATGTTTTTCGTGCAGATAGCCCTATGCGTGTGGGAATCGTCGCTGGTGGCTATGCGGATGGATATCCACGACACGCACCTATCGGCACACCAATACTAGTAAATAATAAACGTACCCGTATTTTAGGACGAGTATCAATGGACATGTTACATGTAGATTTGAGCGGGATTGAGAGTGCTGGCGTGGGCAGTCCAGTAACAATTTGGGGAGGAGAAATCCCTGTAGACGAAGTTGCGCAATCAGCCGATACGATCAGCTATGAGATACTATGTTCATTGGCTCCGCGGATACCTCGGATAGAGACTTGAGCAATAAAATTTAGAAGAAAGCAGCAAATAACTGCTTTCTTTATCCTTAAAATTATAAATATTATGATTATTCAATCTTAGCTTTACCACGTAATTCTTCAAGATATGCTGCAAATTTACGCTGTAATACACGCTGTAAGACTTTTTGCTTAACTTCCTCAAAGGGAGGTATTTTGAGGGGCCGTATTCCATCATTTCTAATTATATGCCAACCAAACGAAGTTTTTACTGGTTGTTTGGTCATTTCACCTTTCTTCAATTTTACTAGAGCCTCGGCAAAGGGTTGCGCATAACTTCTGGCAGAGGACCAGCCTAGTTCTCCACCTTTGTTTTTTGATCCATCGTCAGTAGATTTATCCTTAGCCATTTGTTCAAATTTAGCACCCTTATTGATCCGTGCAATAATATCTTTTGCTTCATTCTCCGTACTGACCAGAATGTGACGTGGGTTATATTCTTTGTCGCCCATAGAAGCTGCGCTCACGGCCTCATATTCATTACGCAACTCTGATTCGGATGGCTTGTTACCTTCTATAAAATTAGCTTGAAGAGCTCTTATCAAAACAGATTGCCGAGTAATTTGAATTTGCGTTGCAACATCAGGAGTTTTATCAAGTCCTTTTTTCATGGCCTCCTGGGCCAATACTTCTTGTTTTATAAGGTCCTCACGTACAGCTTTCCTCGTCTCTGGAGTATCTTTTTGACCCTGAGCTGCAAGCCCCTTCATTACTAATTCGATCCGTGAATTCGGAATGGGAACCCCGTTTACTTTGGCTACAGGCGCTGCATGAATAGAGGTTATAGCTACTAGGCTAGAAATGCAGACTACAATTAATTGCAATAATTTCGTTAAGTGCATTGGGTTTCCCTCTCATTAAGTTGAATCAATTAAATTTCTTCGGGAGTATACGCCTTTATACTTAGTGCGTGAATATCCTTGTTCATCATTTCTTCAAGAGCATCATATATCATCCTATGCCGGACTATGGTCGATTTATTGGAAAAAACATATGATACGATCGTGAGAAGAAAATGACCACCACCGGCTTTAGCTCCCTCGTGATCCTTATGTTTGACGCTTTCATCTATAATTTCTATTTTTTCTGGGTTAAGAGAAGCAAGTTTTTGTTTTATTAACTCGATAGTGTTCATTATATTGGAAAAACTTTCTTAAATGGCTTAACTGTTAGCTTTGCAAATACACCAGAAGTGATATATGGATCAGACTTAGCCCAAATACACGCTGCTTCCAATGACTCAAATTCTGCCACAATCAGACTACCAGAAAATCCAGATGGTCCAGGCTCAGAACTATCAATAGTAGGGTATGGTCCAGCCAAGATAAGGCGGCCGTCTTCCTGTAATTCCTTGATACGTTCTAAATGGGCGGGGCGAGATTCCATACGTTTTTCCAAGCTATCTGGTTTGTCTTCACCGTTTATTACGTAAAGCATCAAGTGTTACTGTCCTCATTTTCTGTTATAAATTTTCCTAGCATAATCCCTTGTAATACAACAAATATCAGCATTAACCCAGTTGCTCCAAACAGTTTAAAATTTACCCAAGTATCAGTAGAGTAGTTAAAAGCAACATAGAGATTAATTATGCCCATTAATGCAAAGAATGTTGCCCAGCTAAGATTAAGATTGTTCCATACTCCTTCTGGTAGAGAGATATTTTTTTCAAGCATTGCACGGATTAGATTTTTCTTAAACACAGTATGTGAAACAAGTAATGCGCTGGTAAATACCCAATATAGTACAGTTGGTTTCCATTTAATAAAAACTTCGTCTTGTAATATCAGTGTTGCACTACCAAAAATGACAATGATCGTGAGGCTTACCCACTGCATGTTTTCGACTTTATGGTGACGAAACCAGGTCCAGGCAATTTGAATAAAAGTAGCTACAATAGCTACAGCTGTTGCCGCGTAAATTCCATAAAGCTTGAATGCTACAAAAAATAGGATAACAGGGAATAGGTCAAAAAGAAATTTCATATATATAGAGTAATATAGGTGGTATCAGTTAAAATCAGTTAAACAATGTGTTCATGTAACAATGCATAAAAAACTCTATAAAGTTTCAGTACGCATACGCTTTAAACAGTTTAGTAAGATCAGACTTGTATTAGTGTAAATGTACTAGAACTTTTTCTCCTTCTTCAGGAAATTCAGCGTGTACGATTTCGCCTTCCGGGTTTGGGAACATAGGAGCACCACATTCTTCGCAATACTCTAAGGGGAAGCGGTTATCTAGTAGAGTTATTTGAGTTATATTGTACTGTTGCAGCGTAGATTCTATTTGTGTAACTGTGTCGCTATTTTCGTCTTCTTCACCAACCAATGCCCAAACAATGCCATACAGTACCTCATTAGAATCCCTAAACGTAAAACTCACACGATATTCTTCTAGTAATTGATCGTGGAATGGCGCGATTACAGCACGGAGATCGTTTGCTTGGATATTTAAGGTTGTCTGTAAAAAGTCAATAGTGGCATGCATTGAATAGGGGCGAGCAAGACGGTCTGCCATACGCCATGCAGAAAAAAACCCATCTGGCAATAATAGCTCTAGCGCACAGCCTTGAAATAGAGTTCGTAGCGCTTCACCACACTGAGCTTTCCATGAAAGAAGTATCTCTTGCTTCAAAGATTTTACACCAGAGACTCCATTGTTTACTTTGCTCGTTCCACTAGTTTCTTGCCATTGAAACATGGGCTTTCCTTGTGGTACAGCAATTGCACCGAGAAGGTAGCGGGTATCCGATAGAAAACGTCCTGTTTCAGCAAATTGGCGTGGGTTCATATGTAAATCTTGTCCACCCGCAGCGGCAGCCCATAACTTTCCGGCTAGCTCATAAGTAAGGCGATAACTACGAGGTAATTGATCAGGACTGAAAAGGTAATCTGCTAGAGAGAACTGGACATTTTTTAATAATATATGTTCCTGAAATTGTTCACGGAGATTATTTAAAATCGCTATAGTTATTGGGCCAGAAGGAATAGAAAAGCGAGACCATGTTAGCACCGGTGCAGCAAACATTAGCACATCATAAGTGCAGTCTTCATTTATTAATGTGCCACACTCTATTGCAGCTTCGATTGCGTAGATGA
>JAHELA010000090.1 GCA_024644425.1 Nitrosomonadaceae bacterium | reverse complement strand
TTGTAAATATGCACAATTATTACGACTTATAGGAATGTTTGATTTAACGCTTTTAGGTCTTGGTGAAGATGGTCATACAGCTAGCTTATTTCCCAAGCATGAATGGGGTATTGCACCAGATTCCCCAGATACGCTTGCGGTTTTTGATGCACCAAAGCCACCGCTACATCGGGTCTCTATGAGTGCTGCACGTTTGAGTCGTTCACGGAAAGTTATGTTTTTAGTAAAGGGCAAATCCAAGTATTTAGCTGTGTCTAAATGGCGTAAAGGGGATAATATTCCCGCACGAGCGATCATGCCGACAACGGGAGTTGATATTTTGGTGGAGTCGTCCTTGTTGGACCCATTATCTATCAAAAAAAGTAATTAATTCTTTGATAGCTATTAAAAAGAATATTTGGGCAAGTAATCTTTTAGATTTTATAATTCGTAAAAGTGGTCTTTTCAAGAATTTGGTTTGATTCGTATGCCAGAAAATTTGGAAAAACTGTAATACCTACTTGCTTATTACTGGTTTAGGTATCTGTGAATACAATACAAGATAAATTCTCACTCGCTTGCCGCAAGTGTCAGCGATTAGCAAAATTTCTTGATGAAGTTAAAGATAAGCATCCGGATTATCATGCGCGGCCTGTTCCAGCTTTTGGTGATGTTGCGCCAAAATTGCTTATTATTGGGTTAGCTCCAGGTATGCACGGAGCTAACCGCACAGGTAGGCCTTTTACTGGGGATTTTGCTGGGATTTTACTTTATAGGGTTTTACATAAATATGGTTTCTCAAGTTGTGAAGAGTCGGTTTCTGCAACTGATAGTTTAAGGCTAATCGGATGCCGTATTACAAATGCGGTTAAATGTTTACCGCCTGGCAACAAACCAGAGACAAATGAGATTAGAAGCTGCAATGGATATCTTTCGACTGAGATTGAAAGTTTTGTGGAGGGAGAGGGTAGGGCAATCCTTGCTTTAGGAGTAGTTGCACACCGTGCAGGGTTGATGGCTTTAGGAATAAAATCTAATGCTCACCCATTCGGACATGGTTTTGTTCACACGTTACCTAATAATTTGACTTTATATGACAGCTATCATTGTAGCCGTTACAATACTCAAACCAAACGCTTAACAGTTAGTATGTTCGAGCAGGTATTTGAAAAAATTTGTGCAAATTTATAGCTTTATTAAAATAAACTAAAGGAAAATCATGCCCTACGTAAATATTCGTATTGCCGGAGTACTTAGTCGTGAACAAAAGAAAGAAATAGCTTCAGAAATAACTGATGTTCTAGAACGTATAACTCATAAGCCGAAGTCATATACTTATATTGCCTTTGACGAATTGCCCCATGAGAGTTGGGCCATAGGCGGAAAGTTGCTAGGTAAAGAGGGATAACCATTTTGTCGGCAGCTTCTGTTTTTAATGCCAAAGTTATAAGCTCAAACTTACCTTCTCAGCCAGGGGTTTACCGTATGTTAAATTCGGCAAGTGAAGTAATTTATGTTGGCAAGGCTATTAATCTCAGAAAGCGTGTTACTTCTTATTTTCAAAAAGCCAATTTAACTCCTAGAATTCGGTTAATGGTATCCCAAGTAACTGGGATTGAAACTACAGTTACACGCTCGGAATCTGAGGCATTATTACTGGAGAATAACTTAATTAAAACATTAATACCTAGATATAACATACTGTTTAGAGATGATAAGTCATATCCATATCTTGTCTTTACAAAGCATACTTTTCCTCGTCTTTGTTTCCATCGCGGTGTACTTAACAAACAGTATCGTAATTTTGGTCCCTTTCCAAATGCTGGGATTGTGAGAGAAAGTATCCAGTTATTACAAAAGGTATTTCGTATCCGCACTTGTGAAGATAGTGTTTTTAATAATCGTGTACGACCTTGCTTGCTGTATCAGATCAAACGTTGTAGTGCGCCATGTGTCAATATGATATCTAATCTGGCTTATCAAGAGGATATAAACAATGCTGGGCTATTTTTGCAAGGGAACCAAACGGAAGTACTTGAAAGTCTTGTCGTAAAAATGCAGGATGCTGCTAATAACTTAGATTATGAAAAGGCCGCCTTATATCGTGATCAAATTCAGGCGTTACGTAGAATTCGGGAAAAGCAGTTTATTGATAGTGGTAAAGCTTTGGATGCAGATATTGTAGCTTGTGCTGTTCAGCATAGCAGTGAAAAGATTTGTGTCAATCTAACTATGATCAGGGGAGGGCGGCACCTAGGAGATAAGAACTTTTTTCCCCAAAATGCAGAAGGTTACGATCCGCCTGCTGTGGTAGAAGCTTTTCTTTCTCAACATTACCTAAATCGTGTTATTCCGCCACTCATTATTGTAGGCGAGAAAATCCATAAGGAGGCAGTACAATTTTCTGGATATAAAACCCTAATTAGTTTCAATCCTAAAGGTGAGAAGCGTGTTTGGCTCGATATGGCAACAAAAAACGCTCATCTTGGTTTGGAACAACAGCTGAGTCAATTTGTTAATCAGGAAGAGCGATTACAATCTTTACAACACGCACTAAAGATCACAAATCTTTCACGTGTTGAGTGTTTTGATATCAGCCATACTCAAGGAGAGGCTACTGTTGCCTCTTGTGTAGTATATGATAATTTCTCTATGCGAAATGAAGAATACCGTCGTTACAACATAAGTGGCATTAATCCAGGTGACGATTATGCCGCCATGCGTGATGTTCTTTCAAGGCGCTATCATAAAGTTGCTGAAGGAGAAGGTAGATTACCTGATCTGATTCTTATAGATGGTGGTAAGGGGCAAGTAAATGCTGCTAAGGAAACATTGGTAGAGCTTGGATTAAATTATGCTACTTTGGTTGGCGTATCAAAAGGAAGAGAGCGAACACCTGGGTTAGAGCAGTTAATATTTTTTGGCACAAGAAAACCATTACAACTACCTAAGGATCATCCAGGGTTACACCTAATTCAACAAATACGTGATGAGGCTCATCGATTTGCTATACAAGGACACCGCGCTAAGCGGGGCAAGTCCAGGGTCAACTCATATTTATTGGAAATAAGTGGTGTTGGTAACAAACGTCGTCATAACTTGTTAGTGCAATTTGGGGGGCTAAAAGGTGTACGCGCTGCAAGTATTGATGAACTGCAACAGGTAGAAGGTATTAGCCATACTTTGGCTGAAAAGATTTACAAAGAATTACATTGAGTTTTTATCGAGTGATTTTTTCATATTTGATTAGCATGTTTTATCTATGATTAACCTACCCAATTTACTTACCTGGATGCGGATACTCGCTATTCCCTTGTTTGTCGGGATTTTCTATTTTCCTCCAGCATGGTTATCATATTCTGATCAGAATCTTTTTGCTGCTATTATTTTTACCAGTGCAGCTATTACCGATTGGCTAGACGGGTACCTTGCCAGAGTACTTAACCAGACCTCAGCATTTGGTGCATTTCTTGATCCTGTCGCAGACAAACTCATGGTTGCAGCGGCACTAATTGTATTGGTATATCTAGGAAGATTGGACGCACTTATTGCACTTATCATCATTGGCCGTGAAATTACTATTTCAGCTTTACGTGAGTGGATGGCCCAAATAGGTAAAAGTAAGAGTATAGGTGTTTCTTTCCTAGGAAAAGTAAAAACTGTATCACAAATGGCCGCAATAACACTCTTGCTGTATCATGACAACATAGGTAAAAGTTTTAACTCACAGGAAGTAGGCACTTGGCTGATCTATTTAGCCGCGTTTTTAACACTATGGTCTATGGCTTATTATCTGAGAGTAGCAATTCCACAAGTATTGAAACAGAGTTAAAAATTTTCTAAGATCGTGTCTTAATTGGTTTTTCTTGACAAAAATAGGCGCGTCTTTATAATGCTCGATTCGTTTTTAAGTTGTTATCAAAAACGGAAATGCTTTATTCGCGGGAATAGCTCAGTGGTAGAGCACAACCTTGCCAAGGTTGGGGTCGCGAGTTCGAGCCTCGTTTCCCGCTCCAATTTTTCAGGGAAGATAGATCCTTCGGCAAGAGTTTATACGTATATAATGTGTATGTTCTTGCAGAAAAATCTGTTCTCCCTTTTTATTTATTTACTCTATCGTTACAGTGCAAATTATGTCTAAATTGCACGGCGATGGCGGGGTGGCAGAGTGGTTATGCAGCGGCCTGCAAAGCCGTGTACAGCGGTTCGATTCCGCTCCTCGCCTCCATTATCCATACAGTTTTCCACTGTTTTTGATGTTTTCATAATTTGAATTGTACGTAGATTAGTAAGTAACTATTAGAAAACTTACTGATAAACTATCTAGATGTTGTTACTTTCACAAGTTTCTAAAAGCTACGGCAACACAAGGGTTTTAGCACCGACTGATCTTCAGGTTCCAGCTGGTGAGACTTTGGTGCTTATTGGTCCTAGTGGCTGTGGTAAGTCCACTTTACTGCGGCTGATTATTGGCTTAATTAAGTCGGACTCCGGTTCTATTACATTTGCTGGAACTATATTGACGTCGGAAAATATTTTCCAAATACGCCAGAGAACTGGTTATGTTATTCAGGAAGGTGGACTCTTCCCTCATCTTACTGTACGCGATAACGTTGTTGTTATGGCGCGCCACTTACAGCGTAATGCTACTTGGATTAATTCTCGATTTACTGAATTAGCTGAATTAGTACGACTTCCACAGGAATTGATGCATCGGTTTCCGGCTGAGCTTTCAGGCGGTCAGCGTCAACGTGTTAGCTTAATGCGTGCCCTAATGCTCGATCCTGAACTGTTGTTACTAGATGAACCGCTGGGCGCATTAGATCCAATGATTCGATATGAATTACAACAGGAGCTAAATGGCATATTTAGTCAGCTTAAGAAAACAGTCGTAATGGTTACTCATGACATAGCGGAGGCTGCGTATTTTGGGCATTCACTGGTACTTATAAGAGATGGACATGTAGTCCAAGCAGGCTCCTTTAAGGAGCTTACTTTATCGCCTGCCGAACCTTTTGTTGAAAGGTTTATATCCGCCCAGCGTGAACCTATGGAAAGACTTACTAAGGCTCTTAAATGAAGATCAGCTGGATAATAAGAAAGATGTTTCTAGGGTTATGTGCTCTTTCGTATGTATCGGTAGTTCATGGTGCTGAAAAACTCGAAACAATTACAGTTGGATCAAAAAACTCAACAGAGTCTGTTATCTTGGGAGAGATGCTCAGTCACTTGGTTCAAAAATCAGGGAATGATACTTTGCATCAGCAACAACTAGGGGGGACTCGTGTACTGTGGAACGCATTACTCAGTGGCGAGATTGATGTTTATCCGGAGTACACAGGCACCTTGCTACAGGAGATATTGGTTGCAGAAAATTTACAGACAGAGGAGCAACTTAAGCAGGCTTTAGTTGTTCGTGGTTTACGTATGATAGGGCCTTTAGGCTTTAACAATACTTACGCGATTGGTATGAAAGATAAACTAGCTAAACAACTAAAGTTGCATAAAATTTCTGATTTAAGTAATCATCCAAAACTCAATCTTGGCTTTGGACATGAATTTATGGATCGAGCTGATGGTTGGCCTGGTTTGCAGCAACATTATCAACTTCCACATCAAAATGTTAAAGGTTTAGAGCATGACCTTGCATATCGTGGTATTGAGTCAGGTACGCTTCATGTAACAGATCTTTATGCAACTGATGCAGAAATCGCTCATTATAATTTACGTGCTCTCGAGGATGATCTAAATTATTTTCCTGCATATGATGCAGTAATTCTTTATAGAGCTAATCTTGAAGAGCGGGCCCCGAAGGCCATAGTACTTTTTAAGAGGCTTACTGGAATTATTAGTGCGCCAACAATGAGGGAGATGAATGCTCAGGTAAAACTACAGAGGAAAGATGAATCAAAAGTTGCAGCTAACTTTCTAGAAAAATATTTAAAACTAGATATTGAGGTTCAAGTACAAAGTATGTGGCAAAGGTTCTGGCGTCATACTGGGGAGCACTTGGTACTCGTTGGAATTTCTCTATCAATAGCAATTTTTCTTGCTATACCTCTTGGTATTCTATCAGCACGAAGACCGCGAGTAGGCCATATTGTGCTCGGTGCTGCTGGAATTATCCAGACTATTCCCTCTTTGGCGTTATTTGTGTTCATGATCCCACTGCTTGGTATTGGTTGGGCGCCGGCAGTTGTTGCTCTATTTCTGCATAGTTTGCTACCAATAATTCGTAATACTTATGCTGGCCTAAAGAATATCCAACCAA
>JAHELA010000089.1:3980-6296 GCA_024644425.1 Nitrosomonadaceae bacterium | reverse complement strand
CCCATAGAACTAGGTGCGCAAGATAATATTCGTATTCTTCGTGATCGACTGTTTAGGACAAAATTGCTACCTGCTTTTGAAATGTCTGAGCAAAAGCTTGATATCTTCCTTGAAGAAATCAGAACCATACGCCCTAAAATGCTATTTGGTTACCCTTCAGCTCTATCACATATTGCCCGCCACGCTGATATAAAAAACCAGGACATGAGCGATCTAAATATTCGAGTTGCATTTGTAACGTCAGAGAGACTCTACGACGACCAGCGTTTACAAATCAATAAAACATTTAACTGTCCAGTTGCAAATGGTTACGGCGGTCGAGATTCAGGTTTTATAGCCCATGAATGTCCTGAGGGAGGGATGCATATCACTACTGAAGACATCATAGTTGAAATTGTCAACTCAAACGGAATTTGCCTGCCTCCTGGTGAACCTGGAGAAATTGTTGTAACTCATCTTGCCACAGAAGATTTTCCTTTTATCCGTTATCGTACTGGAGATATAGGTATTCTAGACACTAATGTATGCGCCTGTGGTCGCAAGCTACAATTACTTCAAGAAATCCAAGGAAGAAGTACTGATTTTCTGACTGCAAAAGATGGCACCATCATGCACGGACTAGCTCTAATCTATATTCTTCGGGAGCTACCACACGTACGAGCTTTCAAGATTATTCAGGAGAGTTTGGATCTTACACACGTCTATGTAGTTTCAGATAACAGACTTTCACCAGAAATTGTAAAGAATATCGAGGCAGGATTTAAAGACCGACTAGGAAAAGAGGTAAAGATTTCAATCCATGAAGTAGCAGAAATCCCTACGGAAAAATCAGGGAAGTTCCGTTATGTTGTAAGTAAAGTCACATCCAACTAATTATGTGATCTTTCTCATAACATAGTCTAAAGCCGTCTTCTCACCAGATTCTGGTTTTCCCGCCAACCACCATAAAATGAGCGTGAGTGATATATATAGTATGGCACCTAAAATAATCTTGATGATTAATACAAGCCAGTTTTCGAGTAACCAAAAACTAGAAATATTGAGTAAAACTATATACATTACGACCCCTGCAACTACCGGCCTCCAAACGGCAATGACAATCTGACTAAAAGCAACCTGACATTTGCGAACTACCAATTGACTAATGACAAAAAACATAATTAGACCAATGAGTGCTCGTAAATACGCCACTCCTTCTAGTCCTAGCAAATCAAAAGCGGGATATAAGGCCGCCAGCATAACAAGTGCTTGAATCCAGAATATATAAGCAGTGTATTTGACATTTCCTGAAACGGTTAGCAAGTCAATTGATGTTTGATACAGTGAGGTAAACATTGCGTAAATAACCAAACCTTCAATAAGAGGCACAATCGGAAGCCATTTGTCCCCACCTCCTAAGAAAATGGGGATAAACTCCTGTGCTACCCCCCCAAAACCGAGAGCAATTGGCGTAGCAACTAGAACCAACATGCTCAAGGCTTTTAAAAAAGCTCTAATTAGTCGATCATGATCATCTTTGATTTTGGCCATTGCGGGAACTACTGCCCGTTCAAAAGGTTCTTGCACTTCGGAAATAGCCATAAAAGACAGCTCAGTGCTCCATCTATAGAAACCAATGCTTTTCGGTGTTGTGAGTAGTGAAAGAAGTAAAAGATCACCTTGCTCGACAATATAATCTGCTGTATTTCGTACAAACAACCATTGAGAAAACCCCCATATTTCTGATATTTTTTTTAAAGAAAATTTTGGCCTGAAGCTTATTATGATGTAGCTTATAATAACGACTACAAGGTCATGTAAAACTATTCCAACAACCAAGGCCATATAAGATTTGTAGAAGAAGGCCAGACCGATAGTAATAAAAGTGGAAGCAACTTTTGGAAGAATATTGTTTAAGAAATCTTTGGAAAACCTCATGTCTTTTAGGAACTTAACGGTGCCTATATTTTCAAAGCCTCTGATTAGGGTGCCCACTGCCAGAATCTGACAAATAGTCTCAAGTCTGATGTCCCCATAAGAACTAGCTATTAAGGAAGAAAAGCCGGCTAGAAGTAGAGCGATGAATAAAGATTCAAGAAGGCGCAAGGTCCATGCGGTATGAAAATGGTCGTCTGTCGCCTTATTGTTTTGAACAAGAGCCCAATTAACGCCAAAGTCAAATATCAGCGAAAGAAAACCAGCTATAACCATTACTATCGCAACAAGTCCAAAGTCTTCCGGAAGCAACAGCCTTGCTAAAATGGCAGAACTGATAAATCCTAAACCTCTTATAGACCACCGCATAGCGGTGTACCATTTAGTGCCTTTGAATACTTC
>JAHELA010000089.1:0-3880 GCA_024644425.1 Nitrosomonadaceae bacterium | reverse complement strand
ACAGGTATAGGAAAACCTTTCTTCTCTCGATAAATGATCTCTTTTGGCAAACGTTTTACAGAGAACTCACGAAGTATTCTTTTTGTTGTAAACCCTTGTTTATTTGTTCCAATTTTCCACTCGAGGGGCAATGTACAACACCACTCCATTAGTTCCCGAGATAGAAAAGGAACCCTACTTTCAAGTGAAGCAGCCATGGTCATTTTATCTGCCTTCATAAGCAGATCTTCAACAAGAAGATCACGTGCATTTAGTGACATATCTAAGTCTATGGGATTCTTAGCCGTACAGTTTTTTAATATATTTTCATTAATCCTACTTGAGCTCTTATAATCTCCATGAATCCATAATCGTTGTTTTTCGCCTTCAGAGAATTGTGGTGAATAATCCTCTAAGTATGGCCTGATGTATCCTTCCCAACCAAACCGTCCCAAAGATTCAAATAATCTTTGTTTTTTATGCCCACTGGGATAAAGATGAGATATCATTGAAAATACAATCTTTGGAACTCCTGATAATTGTCTCTGTCTCTTATAAGAAGTTTGAGCGAATTCGTTGTAATGATATCCAGCAAGAAATTCATCAGCACCTTCCCCAGAAAGAACCGCTTTAACATCCTTTTTAGCTGTTTTTGATAAAAAATATAAGGGAACTGTTGTAAGATCGGATAGTGGTTCATCTGTATACCATGGTTGCTCCTCCATGAATTCTTTGAAATCGTCAACAGTTACGAATACATTATGGTGGTTTGTTTTTAATTGGCGAGCTACCATATCAGCATACCCTAGCTCACTATGGTTTTTATCGCCCTGAAAAGCAACACTATAGGTATGAAAATTAGTGTGTCCTAGTTCCACTGCAGCTGCACAAATTGCACTTGAATCGAGACCGCCACTTAGAAATGCACCAACAGGAACGTCAGAAGCTAATAATTGCTGATTGACAGATTTAAGAAATAACTCCTCAAATCTTTTTTCATAATCGAAGGAAGAATCTAAAGGGGTGCTATTAAAGTTTGGAGCCCAGTATTGTTTATTCAAATAAGTCTGTTTATTTAAATCATACTCAATCATATGACCTGGTTGAAGTTTGCAAATATTCTTCCATATAGTGTGTGGTCCTGGTACATATCTGAATGTTAGATAATCATGAATACCTTGCATATTTATTTTAGGTTTCTTCTCACATGCAGCAATAATAGATTTAATTTCGCTAGCAAAGTAAAAACCCCCATCAAGGTTTCCATAGTAAAAAGGTTTTATACCACTGGGATCACGGATAAAGAATGCCTTTGCATACCTGCGATCAAGTATGCAAATGCCATACATTCCCTCTAACTTATCTAGCCCTGATATTCCTTCATAGTAGTAAAGTTGAAGAATAACTTCAGTATCTGAATGTGTGTGAAATGAAGCTCCGCGTTTAATCAAGTCCTGTCTTAATTCTAGGTAGTTATATATTTCACCATTAAAGACAATGCCAATTTTATCTTCAAGCCAAATTGGCTGATGACCACCTTCAAGATCAATGATACTTAATCGGGTCATGCCAATTCCCTGCTGAGCAAAAATTGAAGAGCCGCGATCATCTGGACCACGATGGTGAATCGCCGTACACATTTTTTCTATCTTACTTGCAATCTCATTCTCAGAAAAAGGCCCAAATACACCTGCTATACCACACATTTCTTATTTTCCTTCCGATAAATTTTATGGTTCCGAAAATTTACTCTGCTGAAACCTTTATATGTCACTGACAGGTTGTAACTTCAAATTTAATTAACAACCTGACTAGTAATCTACCGCCGTAATACAAAAATATCCCTAATTCTTAAATCCATTCGAGTAAGGCTCAAAGAAAACTTAAGATCGGCAATTTTAATCCATACCTAATCCACATCTATTCTATTTCTAAAATAATCGGTTGGTATTGTAACTTGATACACTAAGATTTATTGAAGAATTGGATTTATTCTTATTAACTAGCATTGTGATTTTTCACACAGAACACTAATCTCAACAGTATTACACTATGCAACTAAGTTTTTATGTAAATAGCATGATTTTATTGATGATCTTAATGTCATACGGTTGACATCTATTTCTAGTAAACTGGAATCAAAGTGTCATTTGAATTAAATTCATTATTTTGTTTTATTGTTTTCTTACATTTCTTGTTAATACGAACATTTTTCTGAATGAAAATTAGTAATTAATATATGAGAGATATTGCTGTCACTCTGCTTATTGTAGCTACCTTACCTTACATACTAAAGAGGCCATATTTTGGTGTCTTGGTGTGGGTATGGGTCAGCGTCATGAACCCTCATACACTAGCATGGGGATTTGCTACTGAACTTCCATTTGCTGCAATTATCGCGGCCTTGACTCTAATTAGTATGTTCATCAATAAAGATCCTAAGAACCTGCCTTTTACTCCAGTCGTTATAGTCTTCATTGCTTTCGTTTTCTGGATGAATGTAACAACAATTCTTGCTATCTATCCAGAATTAGTATTTGATCAGTGGAAATTGGTAATGAAAATTATGTTGATGACCTTTGTTACTCTTATGCTCGTCAAGACAAAAAAACACGTACAACTTCTCATTGGTGTGATAGTTTTTTCTCTGGCCTATTTCGGAGTTAAGGGAGGGATCTTTACAATTGTCGGTGGTGGAGAACATAGGGTATGGGGTCCTGGCAATTCATTTATTGCGGGAAATAATGAAATCGCACTTGCTCTCGTCATGGTCATTCCCTTGTTACACTATTTTCAAGTAATAACAAAGAGTAAATTAGCACAATTTGGTTTGTTAGTTGCCATGCTTCTTTGTGCAGTTGCCGCACTTGGCACCTATTCACGCGGCGCTCTACTGGCAATAGCAGCCATGGGAATATTCCTATGGCTTAAAAGCCAGCATAAAATTCGCCTGGCATTATTATTTGTTTTTGCTGTTCCCTTAATGCTTGCAAATATGCCTGCAGAATGGTCCCAAAGAATGGATACCATCAGCACATATGAGCAGGATGGGTCAGTCCAAGGACGATTCAATGCTTGGAGAGTGGCTTACAATCTTGCCAATGATAGACCGCTTATAGGCGGTGGATTTGAGATTGGTACACGTGAACTTTTTTCCCGTTATGCTGGCGATACAAGAGATGTACCGCGGGCTGCCCACAGCGTATATTTCCAAGCTCTAGGTGAACATGGTTATGTTGGCTTAGGTTTATTTCTTTTACTCGGATTCTTAACTTGGAGATCGGGTGTATGGATCATTCGAAACACAAAAGGATTAAATGAATACAAATGGGCTTCCAGTCTAGCTTCCATGATTCAGGTTAGCTTAATAGGTTTTGCCACAGGCGGAGCGTTTCTCAGCCTACTGTATTTTAATGTACCATACTATCTGATGGCAGCGATGGTGGTGACTAGACTCATAGTAGAAAAAGAGCTTGAAGAAAAAGCTTCACTTGCCGTCCCTGTGGTGACCTCAGAACCTTCGCGCCATCTTGGGGAACCAAACCATTTACAACCAATAACCCGGGATTCAAGCTAACCCTGTAGAAAGCAGGCTTTTTTTATTTAAAGATTATTTTGTAGTGTTTCTGGGCGAAATTTGTTGCAGAACATGAATTCGGTCATTTGAATATTTCTATGCCATTGAAGCAATCTCGGTTTTCTTTGACAAACTATGCGCTTAAGAATCTGCTCTCACTGAGCGGACTAAATGCCCATCTCTCCATATTAATATACCACCGCGTATTATCACAATCAGATCCATTATCTCCTGGAGAAGATGATACAGAATCATTTGATCAGCAAATGAGTTGGCTTGCAGCTTGTTTTAAAATAATACCACTCCATGAAGCCGTACAAAAAT
>JAHELA010000088.1:4617-6347 GCA_024644425.1 Nitrosomonadaceae bacterium | reverse complement strand
GTTATGTCACGGTTTTAGTTCGCGGAGAGACGGGCGCTGTCAATGCAGCAGTTCGTGCCGGTGCTGATGCTTGTGAACGTGTGGGTGACGGTTTGGCTGCCGCACATATTATTGCGCGTCCTCATGAAGAATTAGAACAGATACTACCGGTTAAAGCATCGGATGTGAAACGACCAGCTCGGATGTAATTGGTTAGTGATATATAAACCTAATCAAAGCTAGTATGGTCGGACACTGCTAATGCTACTGAAAAAGTTTGTATGGCTGTAGTTAGTTATTAAACTAAAATTTCAATAACAGCTGTAAGTTTTATACAGGCTAATCGAATCGATGACTAAGAGTATTTGTAGTCGAAAAAGTATAATCGGTTCATTTTTACAGCATAATTCCAGTTGTCCGGTTCCATTTAAATTTCGTGGCATATTATATTTACTGCATTTTTAATGGATCAAGGAGATAGTCATGGATAAAGGGACAGAACAGCTCTGGGTTAGCAAAGACCACCCGCCCAGTTTATTCAGACGACTCCAATTTGATAGTTATAACAATCTTCGTATCTTTCTTGATCGTCTGGCGGACTTATCTAAAGAAACAGAATATTACCCTGATATTAGTTTTGGGTCAGACTACGCAAATATTACCGTATACGCCAGCAATGACAAAATACTAAGTGAAGAGGAAAAAGCATTTGCACTACGTGTAGATGAACTAATTGATCCCATTTAGGTACAGCATATGGATACAGGAGTAATTGCAGTTGCAAATCAAAAAGGAGGAGTCGGTAAGACAACTTTGGCTATGAACATGGCTGCTGGTTTGACACGCAGGGGAAGCTGCATTGTAGTTGATGCAGACGAGCAAAGATCAGCTACTATGTGGATAGAGCTTTCTGATTCACAGAAGGAATTTCCGGCTAAAGTAGTACCGGCAGAAGATAAAATAAAAAAACAGATAATACAATTACAGACTGAATTTGATTATATCGTAATCGATTGTCCGCCAGAGATTAAATCAGATTCTACTATGAGTGCGATAGAGATTTCTCAGGTATTGCTGATACCCTTATTACCATCACCAATGGACTTGTGGGCGAGTACCCGTATTGAGGAATTAATAAAACGAGTAAAGCAAGTAAATCCAACAATATCAGCATTTGTTGTACTCAATCAAATTGAACCCAGAAGCGCAATGTCTCGAGGGATGGATGATGCATTACAGGAGCTTAATATTCCTGTATTGCGGCACCGACTGAGACGCCGAGCAAGTTACCGGACGGCAGCTCTAGAAGGATGTAGTATTTATGATCTTGGTTATCGTGGACAGGTTGCATCTGAAGAGATGGATAATATTATTGACGAGGTTTTAGTCCAATGAGTAAAAAGATGTTTGCTGCAAAATTAGCTGCCAGTACACGTAAAGCTAAGAATATAGCTACAAAATCAGCTGCCAATACACATAGATCTACGAAGATTACTGCAAAATCTACGAGATCAGCTGCCAGTACGCGTAAAGTTGAGAAGAGAGTTTCAGCTGCAATATCAAAATCCACATTTTTAACTGAATTGGCATATCAGAATGACTTGCTGAACCCTGCCGATCTGGAACTTTTCTGGAAAAAAAATTATTTGGTACGTATCTGGCCAGATTGAGATGTGAGTGAAAAAGGAGAAATATAGATATGAGCGGCAAGATCATAAAATTTTCAAGAAACACGGAAAATGCACCAAAAA
>JAHELA010000088.1:0-4517 GCA_024644425.1 Nitrosomonadaceae bacterium | reverse complement strand
ACAGTGCCTACAAAACATCAAGACAATTTTAGAAAGTATCGATGTTCCTTTTGACGATATTGTTAAAATAACTATCTTTCTTAAAAATTTCTCAGATATTGACGCCGTAAACGAAGTTTATACAACATTTTTTCCTGACTCGGGTATTGCCAGGACTGCAGGCTATGTTCCTGCACGGACAACAGTTGCTGTCTCAGCTTTACCTATGGATGCTTTGGTACAAATTGATGCAGTTGTGTCACACGGAGATGGTACACCTCCACAAGCTGTTGAAGATAGGCATGGGCTCGTGATAAGAGCAAATAATACGGAAAATGCGCCAATAAGTTCACTATATACACAAACTGTAGCTTTTTCTCATTACAATCATATTGCAGCTCAATTACCTGTCGATCCTAGATCTAGTAGATTGGTAGCAGGTGGTGTAAAAGAGCAGGCTGGACAATGCCTAATAAATATCAAAGCTATTGTGGAAAGTATCGGCCACGTTATAGATGATGTAGTTAAAATAAATATCCAACTTAAAAATATCGCAGATATTGATGCTGTAAACGAAGTTTACACAACATTCTTCAGAAGCGATCTTCCTGCAAGAACAACAATTGGCGTTTCTGCCATCCCTATGGATGCTTTGGTACAAATTGATGCCGTTGTTTCTAACGGTGAAGGTACGCCACCAGGATTATAAGTGTTGTGATAAACGGATTGAAAGCTATTCCGACACATATCGCATTGAAAAAAGGGGCACAGTTTCGTAAATTAGGCTTTGTTGCGATTCGTGGCCTTATAAAGCCTAGTTTGTCTTCTGCACTAAAACAGGATGCAATTGCCTCGGCATCACACTTGGAAAAACATGCACCAGAGACAACAGCCTATCAATCCGCAAAGCAGTCTTGGTCTACAAATGTGCTTCTGCAATTCCAGGCCGCACTACTTCCCTTGCTACGAACTCTGACGGGCTATCAGCTCGTCCCTTCAGACTCTTGGTATATTTACTATGAAGGAACGGATGAAATTGGGCTTCACGTTGATCCTGAAGAAAGTGATATTTCAGTTTTAACTTCTGTATTGGGAAAAGTTGGTCCGCTCCATCTCCATCCAGAACTAGAAGGCCAGAACGAGAATCAACTAAATAGTTACTATAAGGGAGTAGCTTGGAATCCAATTGGTGGAGTTCCTTTAAGCTATCCTTGTGATGGTATCCTCATTAATCGAGGGCATAGAATACCTCACCATAGAGTGGGAAAACCAATTCTTCAACGCTGTGGAGTAGCCGCGCTGCATTATACTCTCCAAAGATAGTTTAAGTTTACCTACCTCTTATTAGCGCAGCATCCGCACCCTTGCTTTCCTTTTCTCAATTTAAGTAAAAAATTTCTAAAATAAAATTATTTGTAAAATGGATATTTATAATAGCAGCCATTACACTATTGATTGATATTCTGCATCACTTAATGATTTACTTTATGGACGGATAAATGATTTTTGGGAGTTACTGGTCCAAGATATGTACAAAACAGATAATCCAATTAATACCAGGATTTAATACTATTTTATGCGCTTCCTTGAATTAGTATAAACAATATGTTGGTAGGCGCGATTGGACTCGAACCAACGACCCCCACCATGTCAAGGTGGTGCTCTAACCAGCTGAGCTACGCGCCTGAGAAAAACGAATTCTAACTGAATCGGTTCAAGTGCTCAAATTTATGATGTTTAGATCTTTTTAAGCATATAATTTTTTATCACAAAATAGCGGAAGCCTTTCAATAAGATAACTTTTGTCAGTAGGGTAAAATACTAAATTGAGAATACTGTAAAATATTCTGTCATGATAATAAGCAAACAGAGCTTAAGGACTGTGAATGATATTAATAACAGGAGGCGCAGGATTTATTGGTACAAACTTTTTATTGGATTGGCTATTACAGTCTGATGAGAGAGTCATTAACCTTGATGCCCTGACTTACGCAGGCAATTTAGAAAACTTGAATTCACTAAAAGATGATAGTAGACATATCTTCGTTCAAGGCAACATTTGCGATTCTACCTTAGTGGCCAGTTTACTCGTTAAATATAAGCCGCGCGCAATTATCAACTTTGCTGCGGAAAGCCATGTAGATCGCTCTATCCAACATCCAGAAGAATTTATACAAACTAACATTGTAGGTACATTCCGGTTATTAGAAATAACAAGAACCTACTGGAACGAACTAGAACATAAAGCGAAGCAAAAATTTCGTTTTATACATGTCTCAACAGACGAAGTTTATGGTTCTTTAGAAAGTGAAGAAGAAGCCTTTGATGAGAATCACCGTTATGAACCTAATAGCCCTTACTCGGCAAGTAAAGCGGCTAGTGATCACTTAATACGAGCCTACCATCATACCTATGGCTTACCTGTGCTTACCACCAATTGCTCCAATAACTATGGCCCTTACCAATTTCCCGAAAAACTAATTCCCTTGATAATTATCAATGCTCTCGCTGACAAACCATTACCAGTGTATGGTGATGGACAACAAATCCGAGACTGGCTTTACGTAAAAGACCACTGTGCTGCAATCCGTAAGGTATTGGAGGCGGGCGCCGTTGGTGAGACCTACAATATTGGTGGTAATAACGAAAAACTCAACATTGATATCGTACGCAGCATTTGTACATTGTTAGATACATTATCTCCTCATATTAATGGCAAAAGCTACCAACAACAAATTACTTTTGTTGCCGACCGTCCTGGTCACGATCGCCGATACGCGATCAATTCCAGAAAAATAGAAAATGAACTAGGTTGGAAACCAAAGGAAACCTTTGAAACTGGTATATATAAAACCTTACAATGGTATCTTGATAACCAAAGCTGGACTCACAATATACAATCAGGCACTTATCGGGATTGGATTGATAAAAATAATAAAGAGCACGCTTTGTGAAAATTCTGTTGTTCGGTAAAAATGGTCAAGTAGGTTGGGAACTACAACGAAGTCTCTCTTCTATAGGAGAGGGAGAGCTGGTAGCTCTGGATGTAAATGACCAAGAACTATGTGGAGATTTTACTCATCAAGAAGGCATTATCCAAACCATTCAAACAGTTTCTCCAAATGTAATAATTAATGCTGCTGCATATACTGCTGTCGATAAGGCTGAAAGCGAACCAGAACTAGCACGTACAATTAATGCTCTTGCCCCAGAAATATTAGCGAAGGAATCTCGGAAACTAGGCGCTTGGTTGGTTCATTATTCTACTGATTATGTGTTTGAAGGTAATGGCACAAAACCTTGGAGAGAGACTGACCCTACTGTACCATTAAATGTTTATGGTTTAACAAAGTTAGAAGGCGAAAAAGCCATCTTGAATTCTGGTTGCCAACATTTAATATTTCGTACCAGTTGGGTCTATTCTGCACACGGTAGTAATTTTGTTAAAACTATGATTCATCTTGCACAAAATCAGGACCATCTTTCAATTATTGACGATCAAATAGGCTCTCCTACAGGCGCTGATCTGTTAGCAGATGTTACCGTACATTCAATTCGTGCCGCTATTAAAAAACCTCAAGTATCTGGTTTATATCATCTAACTGCAAAAGGCGAAGTCTCATGGTATGGCTATGCTAAGTTCATATTTAACATTGCCCGTCAAGCTGGAATTAAGATTAAAGTCGCACCGAAAAATGTTTTCCCTACAACAACTGACGAAGTTTCTCAGCCTGCACGACGACCTAAGAATTCTCGCTTGGATACCAAAAAAATAGAGAGCACTTTCAATTTAATTTTGCCATTGTGGCAAACTGGCGTAACAAGTATGCTTACTAAAATTCTTGAAAAAAAATTATGACTCAACGTAAAGGTATTATTCTAGCTGGAGGTTCCGGCACACGGCTGTATCCCGTAACTAAAGCAATCTCTAAACAATTGCTGCCTATTTACGACAAGCCAATGATTTACTATCCCCTGAGCACTCTTATGCTAGCGGGTATTTGCGACATCCTCATTATTTCTACACCTCAAGATACTCATCGTTTTGAGCAACTCTTAGGAGATGGCAAAAATTGGGGCTTAAATTTACAATATGCTGAACAACCAAACCCAGGCGGATTAGCTCAAGCTTTCATAATCGGTAAGAACTTCATTTCTCATGGGCCTAGTGCTTTAGTTTTAGGCGATAACATTTTCTATGGCCACGATTTTCCTACATTACTCGATCCAGCAATGTCAGAGGAAAAAGGCGCAACTATATTTGCTTATCACGTACAAAACCCTGGGCAATACGGTGTGGTCACATTTGATTCCCAAGGTAGAGCGACTTCACTAGAAGAAAAACCATCACAACCAAAAAGTAATTATGCTGTTACTGGTCTATATTTCTATGACAATCAGATTATTGATATCGTCACTAATCTCAGGCCCTCTGCTCGAGGTGAATTAGAAATAACTGATGCAAATCAGATCTACATGAAACGCAATCAACTTAACGTACAAATCATGGGACGAGGTTATGCTTGGCTTGATACAGG